>JBILTA010000761.1:0-2754 GCA_044371785.1 Pirellulaceae bacterium
TAGTAGTAGGACCAGCATGGCCCTTATAACTTGATTACCAACGGGATGCTTACCATTTATCGGAGCCAAAGAGCAACATGAAAGCTAGCAACGTCTGAGCGAAGGCCACTTTCATCGCCACCATGCTGCTCAAGTGACGACGCCAAATCCAAAGAATCTGCAACACAAAAAGCACCAAGACGGTACCCGCAAACTTGCAGCCCAAAAACATCGCGATATGAGGTGTGTAGCCATTGATTGGATCGTCCAACCCCATCATGTAACGCCCCACCGGATTGAGCTCCAAGCCCTGTAGCGAATCGACATACATTACCGTCAAATAGCTGTCATACGCCGACACAAATCCGATCAGCAACGAACAAATTGGCACTGTCAGGTGATGCCTCACTAAGTGCCGATAAACACGCACAAACTCATACCATAGAGCCATTGGCTTTTCAAAAATCGACTCCTTGCCTATTCCGCCATCGGAAAACTGCTTGTCCATTTCAAGCGTCACAGAAAACGGAACTGTCGCGAATCGAACTTCGGACATGATCAAATATCTCCTCGTTACCAAGCGAAACTTGGAAGATCTCTCTGCCCAGAGAGCTCTCCATCTACTTGTCGAGGCAGACGCAAACCCCGTACCAAAGCCGGTGACCGGTGCAGGAAGCCCGCGCCATCCAGCAACACAAACCTATACCACCAAACGACTTAAACCAAAAAAACTCGCGTGTTTTGTGCTTCGAGTTAACAGCCTTCAGAGTGGGGGAGTTGCGTAGGACCCCAGCAGGTTCGCTGGCTGTGCATCAAGATGGCAGAAGTGAGGGCGATCTGAGCCAACCTACCAGGAAGCCAATGGGGAGGATCTCCCCCCAAGCGTTGTTTTGCCTCCCATTGCCCGAAGTCGAGGCAGGTTGCCCCAAAACAGGCTATCCAACCGTACAAATAGAGAAGATAGGGGGCATAGATCCACCTTCAACGATTCTGCTGGCACTCCAAATCTCCCTTGCCTTGGATGGTTGTTTTTCCGTAGAACAACTGCTGATTGCCGTAGTATTTGATGGAACAAGCTGCATTTCGCAGGATCGCGATTTATGTCCACGCCGCTTCTCTTTGAAGAGCTATCACTGAACGACTCATGGGATAGCCCTGGTCGGACCATCACCGAAACCGATCTTGTTCAATTTGCGTGCTTGACTGGCGACTTCGATCCATTGCATATGGATCACGAACATTGCAAAGAAACGCCTTACGGGCGTCCCATAGCACACGGACTGCTAGGCCTCTCGTACCTGGCCGGCTTGAGCTCTCAGTATCCACGCATGAAGACCACTGCGTTTACGAGAATCGAACACTGGCAATTTCAGAAACCAATTTATATTGGCGACACGATCCATGTACGCACTGAAGTCATTGGTCTTCAAGAACATGGTCGCAGGCATGGCGAAGTGACGTGGAAGCGACAGCTCATCAACCAACGTGGTGAAGTCACACAAGAAGGTGTATTTGTTACCTTAGTAGCGCGTGCGGCCATATCAGTCAAATACCCCGAGCGTAATGCGGCCTAGCGACGCGGGGCGTCTCGCCGAGCTAAACGCCATTCTGTTGGACGGCAGCCGTTAAAGTGTTCTTGAGTAGCATCGCAATCGTTAATGGCCCAACACCTCCAGGCACTGGTGTTATTGCGCTGGCGACCTTTCGAGCACTTTCGAAGTCCACATCTCCTACAAGCCCGATGTCGGTTCGATTGATACCAACATCGATCACCACCGCTCCAGGCTTCACATGCGTTTCCGTGATGGCATTCGCGCGTCCAATGGCTACGATCAAAATATCAGCTTGCTTTGTTATCTCAGCCAAATTCTTGGTCTGACTATGACAAACGGTGACGGTGGCATTGGCAACCTTTTCGCCCAAGGGCCCAGTTCGCTGCATCAACAACATAGCTAATGGTTTGCCGACGATATCACTTCGCCCTACTACGACAGCATGTTTACCGGAAACCTCAATGTTGTAGCGAGCTAGTAACTGCAAAACGCCATGCGGTGTGCAGGGGAGAAACCGAGGTCGCCCCTGACAGATCAAACCGACATTCTCAGGTCCAAACGCATCCACGTCCTTTGCAGGCGATACCGCGTCCAGCACTTGATTGGTGTCCCAGCCATTAGGCAACGGGAGTTGCACCAAGATACCATGGACGCTCGGATCGGCGTTTAAGCGACCAATTAGGTCCAGTAATTCTTCGGGCCGAGAAGTCGCAGGTAAACGCTCAAGCCGACTTGTCATCCCTACCTTTTCGCAAGTTTTCTGTTTGTTTCTAACATAAACTTCACTGGCTGGATTCTCTCCCACCAACACAGCCACCAAACATGGCACCACCCCTGTGGCTTGGCTAAATTGTGACACTTCTGCAGCAATCTCGGCCTGAATCTGTAGAGCAACCGCTTTTCCATCCAAAATCATGGCAGTCATGCTGAACCTCTCGCTGCTAGCTTAAATCAAAGTTTTTAATTCTGGTCAATGGGCTATGAGGGCCCGACCTAGTGCTGTAGTGGGAATTTGCCCTGGGCGTTATATTAACGACAAATTGGGAAAAGTTTGACTGGGGGCAACCCCTTTTCACATTAGCATCGAGAGGATCGAGGAACTCCATGTCCGAGGAATCAGGATTGAGTGCCGTTGAGGCCATTAAGGACAAGAGCAACTATCTGTTTGGTACGATTCGCGAAGAGCTCCAAGAAGGGAAAGCGGGTTTCGTCAAAGAGAATG
>JBILTA010000174.1:0-8948 GCA_044371785.1 Pirellulaceae bacterium
CCAGGCTTAGGAGGCGTGACGGGTGCCTGCCAAGGGAGCACTCCCTTGGTATTTAGCTTGCGCGAATAAACCTTATCTGCTGCGGTCACATAAAGCACATTCATTTCCGGTCCACCAAAGGCAACGTTCGCGATCCAAGATGGTTGTGGCTTAGTCAAAATAATATTGCAACGTCCTAGTTGGTCCATTACTTGAATCCCCAGCCGCGTTGCCACATACAATCGTCCTTCTTGGTCCATCGTCAAGCCATCGGCGCCACTATCATTCTGATCATCTGGCTCGTGCAACCAACCATAGGTTTGCTTAGCAGCTAACGAACCATCAGCTTGGATCTGATAACTGTATAGAAACTTGCCACGCGTGTCCGCTACATTCAATAACGTTTGATCGGGCGAAGCGACAATGCCGTTAGCAAAGTTAATCCCTTCATCCACAACCTTTCGCGTTCCATCAAAGCCCAGCCACCAAACTTTTTTGTTGTCGGGATCGGTGTAGTACAATCCATTTTGCATTACGCACAAATCGTTGCAGGGTGCGTTCTCTGCCAAGACTTCTTCTTTACCGGCTTCATCAAATCGTACGATCTGCTTCTTACCACTTTGACATCCGTACAACTTACCGTCTGCACCGAACATCAGACCATTGATACCTGGACTGTTTTCAATGAAGGTCGATACCGATCCGTCTAAGCCAACTTTATATACCTTCCCTGCCCCACCATCGCTAAAGAAAACTTCCCCTTTTGCATTGACACAAGGACCTTCGGTAAATCGATGTCCTTCACTGACCAACTTCCAACCTTCATCTTCGATCAATAGATTCAGTTGTCGCTTTGTACCTTTTTGCACTTCGACTTTCGCTGGCCAATCTTTCCATAACCAGCGCATTGCATCAGGCAAAATGGCAGCCGCATGTTTTCCGTTATGACCACCTTCGCCCCACACATGCTCTACTTCATAACCAGCAAATTTTAACGCGGACAACATATCTTGATTGGCCATCCACCAATCGCCCGCATAGATATTGTTATCCTTATTGCCATCCTGCAAAAAGACACGAATCGGTTTGGTTTCGAATTTTCGAACTAACGTCGGATAGACATCTCCACCACGCAAGCCGACATAAGTCCCGATCGTACTGAGGACGCGTCGAAACTGATCGGGTCTTTCCCAAGCAACGGTAAAAGCACAAATAGCTCCCGAACTTGCGCCGCCAATCGCTCGATCGCTAGGATCATCGCTGATGTTGTAACTCTTCTTCAGCTCCGGCAACAACTCGTCGATGAGGAACCTCGCATAGCGGTCACCGATCGAATCGTATTCATAACTTCGATTGAAACGTGGCTGAGCCTTATCATTGGGTGCTGGCACAATACCATGCTCGATAAACAAACCGATGGTTACCGGCATCTCGCCACTTTGGATCAAATTGTCCATCACAATCGGTAAACGCCATTGATTCGCCATCCCCAATCCGTCCTGAGTCACCATCAAGCAGGCAGGCTTGTTCGCATCATATTGCTTTGGAACATAGACAAAGTAATTGCGTTTGGTTCCAGGAAACACTTTCGAGTCAAAGGGAAACGGCCCCAGCACCTCCCCCTTGGGCACCCCATCTTTGGCCACAGAATCGGGATGCTCTGGATAGCTTTCCTGGGCCAACGCGACCGAAGTGAAAAGTAACCCAAGACTCAAGAGCGAAAGTCCGATTAAACGATAACCCATGGTGTGCGTCTCCGAAGCGGAAGGCAGGATGATTAGAAGTACCTCCTATTGTAGCGTGAATTGAGACGTTCGTGCGGACTGGGCCATGCCCAGGCCTACCATCGCTACCTGGCATCCGATACCCTAGAATGTTGCCTGCATTCTCTTGACGCTATACCATCATCCTGCGCGTTTTATTGAGAGCCCAGATCCGATGCCACGCAGCCTCACATTATCCCAATTTTTCGTGCTCATTCTTCTGCTTGCGAGCAACCTTACCACCACCCTCATGGCCCAAGAAACACCTCAAAATCTCGTCGGACCCAGCCGTCCCAGCGGCCCCGAATTTCAAACCCGTTCCGTGACCGTGGCCCGAAACGGTATGGCCTGCACCAGTGACCCGCGCGCTACCTTAGCCGCTTTAGAAGTCCTTCAACGCGGTGGCTCAGCCGTCGATGCTGCTATTGCCGCCAACGCCATGTTGGGGGTCGTGGAGCCGATGTCCTGCGGTATCGGAGGCGACCTCTTCGCTATCGTCTGGGATTCGAAGACCAAAACACTACATGGTCTTAATGCCAGTGGCCGCGCTCCAATATCACTCACACGCGAACATTGCCAATCCCTTGGCCTCGATGTCATCCCCAGCAACTCACCTCTCAGCTGGACTGTACCTGGCTGCGTCTCTGGCTGGCATGACCTTCATCAGAAATTCGGCAAACTCGCCTGGAAAGAGTTGTTTAGTAGTTCGATTCGCGAAGCAGAAGAAGGCTTTCCGGTATCGCCGATTATTGCAGGCTACTGGAAAGCGTCCGAGAAAAAACTCTCAGCGTTCTCCACTTCCAAAGCAACGCTACTGCTTGATAACGGCGAAGCTCCGAGAACAGGCGACATTTTCAAGAATCCGAACTTGGCAACCTCCTATCGAATGATCGCTGAACAAGGAGCTAACGCTTTCTATCAAGGCTCAATTGCACAACGCATCGTCAACTTCAGCAATGGCAACAATGGCTTCTTCTCGCTCCAAGATTTTGCTGAGCACAAGAATACTTGGGACCCGCCAGTCTCCGTCGATTATCGTGGTTATCAAGTTTGGGAACTTCCCCCGAACGGTCAAGGTATTGCCGCTTTAGAGATGTTGCAAATCTTGAAACAGCACGATCTAAAACAATTGGGTTGGGGCACACCCGATTATCTGCACCTGATGATCGAAGCGAAGAAACTCGCGTATGCCGATCGCGCCCGCTACTATGCCGATCCAGCTTTTGTCGACGTTCCTGTCGCCGAACTGATTTCCGAAGAATATGCACTCCAACAAAACAAACGAATCGATATGACCCGTGCTGCCGTGGATATTCCTCCAGGTGACCCACGCCCTGGTCAAGCCGATACAATTTATTTGTGTGTTGTCGATAAAGATCGCAATTGTTGCTCGCTGATTCAAAGCAACTACCACGGATTCGGCAGTGGAATCGTTCCGGATGATGTTGGCTTTGCCATTCAAGATCGCGGCTCACTCTTCGCATTACAAGATGATCATCCCAATCGACTAGAGCCAGGAAAACGTCCCTTCCACACAATCATTCCTGCGATGGTTACCAAAGATAATCTTCCTGTTTTGGTTTTGGGTTTGATGGGTGGCGACATGCAAGCTCAAGGGCATGTGCAAGTCCTCGTCAATTGGATCGATTTTGGAATGAATATTCAAATGGCAGGAGATGCTGGACGATTCAACCATGAAGGAAGTGCGACGCCGACAGGCTTAAAAGGTGACGCGAAGGGTGGCGTTGTTCAATTGGAACCAACATTCCCTGCTGCTACCATGGAAGCCTTACGACAACGCGGTCATGTCGTCGAACCAACTCGCGGTTCCGGTTATGGAGGATACCAAGCCATCCACCTCGATTGGACACGCGGAATCCTCGAAGGTGCCACGGAATCCCGCAAAGATGGAATGGCCATCGGCTATTAGTTCGCGATGAGATTACGCAGCGAGGAAATAGGTTCTTCCCCTTTCCTCGCAAGTTGTGGTCAGGCTAGATCACATCCCGCGACGGATTACATCTCATCACACGTCTGCCAAGTCTTCAGGCATAATTTGCGTTAGCAAGTCATGTGTTACAGGAGTGATAGGAGCGATGCGACTTGCCATCCGCCGAATCGACTTCTCAAACAAGTTTCGCACCACACGCCCGTTGCCGAAATGCACGTCACGTTTGCCGTGAAGCGCAACTAATTTGCGATACATCGCCTCGCGAGTCGCTTGCAAACATTGGTAGTGATGTTCCTTGCACAACAACTCAAAAATCTTGAGCAGTTGCTTCGGATCATAATCCTCAAAGTGCATATCCATACCGATACGCGACGTCAAACCGGGATTGCTCTTCAGAAGTTTATCGATCGGTTCACCGTAACCTGCCAAAATAACAATCAATCGTTCCCGATCATCTTCCATTCGCTTCAGCAGAATTTGCAATGCTTCGCGACCATACGCATCATCGCTTTTGGCATCCACCAAACTATAGGCTTCATCGATAAACAAGATACCATCGATCGCCTCATCGATACGTTTGCTTGTTTTCGTTGCGGTCTGGCCTGCATATTCCGCCACCAGCCCTGAGCGATCGGTCTCGATCAAATGACCTTTGGTCAAAACACCCAGGCCACGCATGATATCGGCCAATATGCGTGCAACGGTTGTCTTGCCAGTACCAGGATTCCCTTTGAAGACCATATGTAAGTTATGTTGGCTAACAGGCAATCCTGCACTCCTTCGCTGCTGTTGCATGCGAAGAAAATGGGTCAACTCCTCAACTTGCTTCTTAATACCATTTAAACCGATCAGCGAATTGAGCTTCGCCATGGACTCTTCGAGAGAGATACTATTATCGGCGACTTGCGCTGGCTGCTTCACAGGAGCATACGCTTTTCCAGGTGGTTCGCTGATGGGAACCAGAATTTCCCACTCATCTTGCTGAAAGTTGGTTTTCTTTTTGCCTAACGATAGGGCTTTATGCAATTCTTGCTCGAGGAAACGCAACTTTTCCGCTTCCGGTTCATGCAGTACGCCATCACATTTGGCAATGATATTGGCTAATCGCATACCAGAAGTAAAAACGTCCGATCGCAAAGCACCTAAGTCCGAGCATCGCAAGAAGGGACTAAACAGTTGAGTCCATGTCAGTTTTTCGGACTCGGACATAAGTCCCTGCCACGCTGTCTTGAGCTCAGCATCCGAAAGCGTTCGATCCCAAAAATGCTCGATGATCAGAGCACCCATTGCCTTCTCGGTTTTACTCCACTTGTTATCCGCGCGAACAACCTCGGTATAGATCTTGAGCACAAAGCCGCGATATAGATCGTTCATACGAATCGCCATCTGACTCAAGTCCAGCCCCGACTGACGAGCAGATTGACGCAGGAGTTGTCGATCCGACGGCACAAACGCAGCGCGACAAGTGGCTAGGATTTCAGTAATCTCTTGTCGCCAATTTTGCATGTTGGTTACTCAAGGACAGGATGAGCTAATATTGGATTAACGATAGAAATCTACCCACGCCAGTTTTATTTCGGCGGGATTCGAATCGAATAACTTACGCGGCAAAACGATTTCGAAGAACTGCCCCTCAGGCAATGGTATGGTCGATACAGATTGCTTGTCAGGCATAACATAAACGATTGGCTCTTCCGTGACTGACGCCTGATCGGCGTTAGTATAACGACTTGTGACAGTAAACTTGGGTGACGACGAGACGTTTACTTCCCAGATTACCCCATCCGCCTCGACCGACAACGATTCAAGACCTCGCAGATGAAGCTGCAAGATCACTTCGTCAGGCCACGAGTCGCCGGGAGCAGCGATCGCGCCCCGACCAATCCCTCGCAAACTGCGGATTTCAGTGACCAACTTCTCTTTCGTACTCTCCCTTGTTTGAAACGTTAACTCGGCAATCGGGGGCAACTCTTCTCCAGACGTCACACTCTCCTCATCCAAATTACTTTCCTCTGAAGCAGACTGACAACCCGCAACTATTGCGGCAAAAGCAATAAGGCATGCTGACAAGTTTCGAAACAACATAGAATGAGTCTGTACGAAAGGGTAAACAAAATGCGTTCGGGAATTGAGGCATGCTCAGGATTCAACTCAGGGGTCTTCTTCAACTAAAACTCCCGAACCAAAACCGCTCCAACAAAACTGCCCCAACCAAACCATTGTACATAAAGATACCCTTCTGAGCATCAGAGAAATCTCCGCACTAACCTTGCTTCCTGACAGCGGTCGAGGACAATCTAAATTGCCAGCAGATAAACGCTTCTGTTTCTGAACTTCACGATCTCCAGGCAACGCTATGAGCAAAGATATCTACCGAATCGCGGGTGTACAAATGGATGTTCAGTTGGGCGAAGTAAAGCTCAACTTGAACAATATGCTCAAGGCGATGCGTGAAACCGAAGCGGCCACAGCCGATCTTGTGGTTTTTCCCGAATGTGCGCTGACGGGCTACTGCTTCGAAAGCCGCGAAGAGGCGCTGCCTCACGCACAATCATGCAACGGGCCGGCGATTCAAGCATTTACAGAGCTATGTCATGAGCAAGATCAATTTGCTGTTTTTGGCTTTCTCGAAACCGTAGACAGTAAACTGCATAACAGCTGTGCCTTAGTTGGTCCACAAGGTTTGGTTGGCGTTTACCGTAAGGTTCACCTTCCCTACCTCGGCATCGATCGATTTGTCGACCCAGGCACTGAGGGCTGGAACGTGTTCGATATCAACGGACTTCGAGTCGGTATTCACATTTGCTATGACGGCTCATTCCCAGAAGCAGCTCGCGTGATGGCCTTGGCAGGTGCAGATTTAGTACTATTGCCAACCAATTGGCCACCTGGAGCGGATACTTTCGCAAAGTATTTGCCCAATGCGCGAGCACTTGAAAACGCGATTTATTTTTTCTGCGTCGATCGGATCGGCCAAGAGCGAGGCTTCAACTTCATCGGTTATAGCCGCTTGTGTGACACTAATGGCAACCCGGTTGTCGATGCACCCCATGCGAACCCTGAAGTTTTAGTGGGCGATATCGACGTACGCAAATCACGCCAAAAGCGCATTGTGCGCGTCCCGGGTAAACACGTCATCGACCGCTTCGCCGATCGTCGCCCCGAATACTATGGACCCGTTTGCCAACCCCACGGATTACATCGTGAAGTGTAAACGATCCGCGTTCTATCTCTATTTGTAGCGAATGTAGACCGTCTTTCGACGGAGATAATGTTCGAGGCCGTATTTGCCATCGTCGCCCCCAATGCCCGATTGCTTCCAGCCAGTGTGATAACCATGAATCGATTCGCCTGGACCACGATTGATATACAATTCGCCAACCTCTAGATCTCGAACCGCTCGCATAATGCGATTCATATCGTTGGTGAAAAGATACGCCGCAAGACCGTAGTGTGAATCATTCGCGTAAGCGATCCCCTCTTCAAAGTCATCAAAGGGCATGATTGGAATCACGGGGCCGAAAATCTCTTGGTGCATAATGGCCATGTCCTGACGAACACCCGTGAGCACCGTGGGTTGATACCAATAGCCTTTTGCGAAAGCCCCACTACGCTCAACAATATCTCCACCGACAATCGCTTGAGCACCCTGGGCCAAGGCTTCGCTGACGGTGCGTTGTACTTTATCAAGCTCTACGCGATTGACCTTGGGACCGATCTGTGTCGATTCTTCAAGCGGATTACCGACTCGCATCAACTTCACTTTTTGTACCAATTTATCGATGAACTGATCCGCCACTTTGCGATGCACGTAGGTTCGCTCGTTCGCAATACAAATTTGGCCGCAATTGAGAAAGCGAGAAAAGATCGCCGTATCAACCGCCGCATCGACATCGCAATCATCCATTACAATAAACGGTGCTTTGCCTCCCATCTCAAGCGACACAAAAGTCACGTTTTCTGCCGCCACAGCGGCGATGCGCTTGCCAGTCGGGACGCTTCCTGTAAAGCTGATTACATTGGCAATCGGCGAACGAACCAAAGTTTCACCAACAGTCTCCCCCGTACCTGTCACCACATTGCAGACGCCTGGCGGCAAGCCAGCTTCTTCTGCCAGCTTCATCAGCTCAAGTGCCGTTACAGGAGTATCTTCATGAGGCTTGAGAACAAGCGAACAACCTGCGATTAAGGCTGGTGCTATTTTGCGAATGGCAACAGCCAGCGGGAAATTCCAAGCGATAATACCAACCGCTACACCAGCGGGTTGGGGAACGATCCATAAGTGTTCGTTAGGTTTATCGGGCGCGCAGATGTCGCCTTCGATTCGCCGATCAAATTCAGCATAGTAACGAAACCAACTGTTGCCAAAATCAACTTCACCATACGCTTCTTTCAATGGCTTGCCCACTTCCAGTGAAAGCAAGCGAGCGAAGTGATCACGATGTTGATCGACCAAGTCGGCCCATTTTCTGAGAACTCGACCACGCTCGACACCGGTCAAACGGCCCCACGATTTTTGTGCTGTCCTAGAGGTTTGCAGTGCATGCTGAACTTGCTCCTGCGTCGCCGCTGGTACCGTCGCAAAAGGTTGCTCCGTGGCAGGATCTAGAACCTCAATACGATCCGCAGAATAAACCCATTGGCCGTTGATGTACATTCCGTAGTCTTGCATGGCACACTGCTCCGTGTGAGAGGATTTCTTAGTCGCCTACAAATTGAATTCGGACTGCGACTCAGGGTGGGATTGATACCATCAATGTAACGGTATCCCATGCTGACGAAAAGCCAGCTTCGATGGTTGCGGCCCATCAGCAAACACATCCTAAATCAACGCTGTCAAGCTTGACGAACTGCTCCTGATTGCGTGTGGAGAACACCGGTGCTGCTTGAGTCCTTCGCGACGACTTGCTGCAAAAGCGATTCGAGTTGCTCACGCAAATGTTGCATTTGATCCGAACTCCATTGCTGGCCTATGTTGGCCACTACAAAGAGTGAAAACCACAACACCATAGCACCCACAGCGACCCAAACTCCCCACGCTGTTTCGTTAAGTGTCCATTGCGAAATGCCGAGCACCAATCCAAAGAAGGCGCTGAATAGAAAAACCAAATAGGCGATCCATACAACCGTCCAAACATCCACTCGTGGTGCAAAGCGTCCATGCACTACAGCCTTCTGATCAGTTTCCATCAAATAGAACGAAAGATGTGGGGACCATAATCGATGCTCTTGTGGGGGCAAATGCAATTCCCCAT
>JBILTA010000841.1:0-2748 GCA_044371785.1 Pirellulaceae bacterium
GTAGCGGATGCGGGTTGGAAACAATTCAACTAGCCATGCGGCGATTGGCCCGTAAACCATGGTGACGAGCAGGACTAGCCATGCACACAGCAGAACAACCATCGGGTAGTTAACCTGCGACATATCAGCGCGTGCTGGGTAGCCTGCGGTATCAAGTGCGCTGCGCAGTTCGGCGTTGAATGCGCCAGCCGATTCCTTGAACTTCGCTTCGGGTAGATCGTTACCGGCAAAGCTTACGACGATCTTTTGGTTTTCGCCGTTGCCGATCAGTACTTGTGCACGGGTGCCAGTGGAGGCGGCTTCATTGCTATAGGGCACGCCCGCTCGAGCGAGTGCTGTCTTGGCGATGTCGCATGAGGTGCGGAAGGTGCTCTTACCTACGGGGTCGAACTGCAGACTGCAGTCGGACGGATCTGCAAGTACGCGTACTGGAGCTTCGGTGACCGCGCGCTCGAGCGCGGGGTTTGCGAAATGTGTGATGGCTTTAAAGGTCGGGAAGTAGGTCAACGCAGCGAGCACGCATCCACCGAGTACCAGCGTCTTGCGACCAATGCGATCCGACCATGCGCCGAAGACAATGAAAAACGGCGTCCCGATCAATAGCGCGGAGGCGATGATGAGATTGGCGGCCGCTGAATCAACTTGTAGTGTCTTTTCCAAGAAGAATAGCGCGTAGAACTGTCCGCCGTACCAGACGACGGCCTGGCCCGCCGTTGCGCCAAATAATGCGAGAACTACAAGCCGCAGATTCGCACGATCGGCAAAAGCCTCTTTCAGAGGTTGTTTGGCAAGCTTGCCCTCGGCGCGGATCTGCGCAAAGGCCGGTGACTCTTCGAGCTGCATACGGATATAAACCGAGATTCCGAGCAGCACGATTGACAGTAGGAACGGCACGCGCCAGCCCCATTCCTCAAATTGCGGGCCGAATAGTAACCGACAGCTGAGGATTACCAGCAGCGAGAGAAAGAGGCCCAGCGTTGCAGTCGTTTGAATCCAGCTCGTATACAGACCGCGTCGCCCCTCGGGCGCATGTTCGGCGACATAGGTCGCAGCCCCGCCGTATTCACCGCCGAGCGCAAGCCCCTGCAGTAATCGCAAGATGATCAGCAGGATGGGTGCTGCGACCCCGATGGTTTCGTAGGAGGGCAACAGGCCTACACCCGCGGTAGCGACACCCATTAGAACGATGGTGACGAGGAAGGTGTGCTTGCGGCCGACAAGATCGCCTAAACGCCCGAACACCAGTGCGCCGAAGGGACGTACAAAAAAGCCGGCTGCAAACGCTAGCAGTGCGAAGATGAACCCAGTTGTTTCGTTGACACCCGAAAAGAATTGGCGCGAGATGATCGCCGACAACGCCCCGTAGAGGTAGAAGTCGTACCACTCGAAAACGGTTCCCAGCGATGAGGCGAAAATGACCCGCCAGTGAGCGGGGTCGACGCCGGTGTGTTTCGACGCGTCCATGACAGTCATCGCACAAGTCTACGTTATTCGAAGGCACTCGCGAGATAACCCTTTTGAGGGAGGTATCAAATACAAGCCTGCCTATCCTTATTCAATGAGCAGTGTTTTCTAAGATCGACGTGCGGCGGTTTTTTTCTAGTCAAGAATTCCTTTGTCAGAAGCGTGATGTTTACTTAAACATTCGCTTATACAGAATTGAGTTAATCACTCGCGGCTCGTTCATGATCATGAATGTAGCAAGCGAATATCCTAACCGGCCTTCGGAACTCGCGGATTCATGACTCGAAACCATAGTGGCGGAATCAACGCAACCAAGACCATCGTTGCATAGCCTGCAGGAAGTTGCGGACTGTCCGCGTGGTGTCGAAGCGTCTGATACCGCCTGAAGCTATGTGCATGGTGATCGCTGTGTCGCTGTAACTGAAAGAGCAGAGCATTGGTCAGCGCAAAGTTAGCGTTCCAGGAGTGTAGATGATTGACACGCTCATAGCGCAGCGAGCCGTCGGTCAAGCGATGTGTGCGACGAATCAATCCGTAGTGCTCGATGTAGTTGACGATTTCTAGCAGCGCAACGGCGATTAGTGACTGTGCCAGAAAATAGAGGCCGCCGATCCAGGGCGTATGCAGAGGCGACCCCACGACGACCAAGCAGCAAAGGGCGCAGAACACGAGCGACACCGCAGCCCAGCCCACACTTTCGCTGGTATACCACCGCCAGGGTATTCCGCGTCGGAGACAGGCAGCCCGCTCAAGTTCGAGTGCTCGAGAGGGGTTTTCTGTGATCGATCGCAGTATGAATCCGAATACCGTTTGGCCCATCGAAGCGGTCGTGAGGTCTTTCGGCGTTGCGACATCAATGTGATGTCCGGCGATATGCTCGACCTTGAAAGTGCCGTACGAGACCATCGCCAGCAGTGTGCCGCCGACGGATCGTTCGACAGCATTGGACTTGTGGATCATTTCGTGTGCTGGATTGATTGCAACGATGCCGCCAACGAGTCCGATCGAGACGATCCACGCGGCCATGACGAGCGGCGACATTGGCACGTTGGCGATAACCCAGGCGCCGAATAACAGCGTGCAGAGGTAGGCGGGAAAGCACAGCATGGTCAAGAGCCGGTAATAGCGCTGCTCGGAGAGCGCCGCGGATTCGACCTCCGAGGGATTAGATAGATCATGCCCGATGATCCAGTCGAGAAGCGGGACGATGACAAACAGCACGAAGGGCGTTAGGCAGGATGCGAGCGCCCATTGGTCTGTGGCTTGGCCTACCGAAAAACCGAA
>JBILTA010000175.1:0-8933 GCA_044371785.1 Pirellulaceae bacterium
AAGTCTCGAGAAAAAGGAACGCAAACGACTGCAGATTGTGAATGCTCCGCACAAGAGTCCGGAGGCAAAATGTATCAAGCTGGCCGACAAGACGAACAATCTTAGTTCTATATTGGTAGATCCGCCTCTCGATTGGGATTTGCAGCGCCAACTTGAGTATTTTCAATGGGCCGAGAAAGTGATCACGGGACTTCTCGGTGTGAATGCTGCTCTGGATGCTGCCGCTCAGCAAGTTTTGGGGATTGGCTTGGCGGCCTTAATGCAGAATCGCGAAGGGACACACTTGAGGCGAACAACGGTCTAAACCTGGAATCAGTTTGTTTCACCCACTTTACTTTTCTTTTTCGCTTCAAATTTTTATCAAAGAGAAACCGCATGGCCGCGTCAGCAGAAGAGCATATCCAAAATGCGCTCGATCTCATTAGTGAGGAACTCAACGAAGAAGCCCTGAATGAGTTGAAAAGGGCGATCGAATTGGAGCCAGGCTCGGCTCATGCTTGGTATTGCTTGGGCTGTGTGTATAACACGCTCGATGATCGACAGAATGCGATGCGTGCGTTTCAACAATGCACAAAGTACGCCCCAGATCGCCCAGAAGGCTGGTACAACCTCGGTAATGGTTTGAAAGAGATGGGTGCCTTTGAGGTCGCAGAAAAGTGCTTTGAGGTTGTCGTACAACTGGCACCGGACGATGCGGATGCATGGATCAATCTTGGCTTTGTTTTAGACGAACAAGGAAAGCATCAAAACGCTATCGAATGTTACGATAAAGCATTGCCTATGGCTCCTGAAGATGTGGTCGCTTGGACGAATCGCGGGAATAGTTTTGCCGCATTGGGAGATGGGGTTGAAGCAGAAAGCTGTTATCAAAAAGCGATTGAGGTTGATGCAAGCTATGAGATTGTCTATTTGGCTTATGGACGACTCTTGGTTGCCATGGGCGAATACGACAAAGGTGTGGTTGTACTCAAGGAAGCGACCAAAAGGATGCCTAATGAAGGTTGGGCTTGGTATCTGCTCGCGTACGGGCTTGTAAAATTGGATCGCCAACGAGAGGCGGTAGTCGTTATTGAACAAGCAGTGAAGGTGGCCGAAAACAATTCAGACCTGTGGAACAATATCGGTGAAGTGCATCATCTGTTGAATAACCATGAAGAGGCGTTGAAGGCATATCAGAAAGCATGTGCCATTCAACCCCAGTATGTTCACGCACGTTTGGGCATGGCTCGCTGTTTTCTGCTTACGGGTGATAAAGAGAAGGCTCGTGAAGCATGTGACTTCTATCTGGAACATGCAAGTGATGAGGAGCTGAAGGAAGAGGTGGCGCGGTGGCGAGAGATGTGCGATTAGGGCGCTGATTGTTCGTAACAGTAGCCTACGCAATTGGAGATGGCGAAATTGCTGTGATTGGGTTCGAATGCCAACCCATCCTCTCTCAGGATCAGCTTTTTGGGTGCAATGGCGAATATAAAGGGAATGAGTACCGGCCGCTGGCTGGCCACTGCGATCGTGTTGAATTTGATTCTAGTTGGCCTGGTGTCTGCGTTGTACGTGACTCTGTGGGGACTGAATCGATTCGTCCAACAACGCACCTCACAACTTGATGGGCTGCCGAGCGTTACTCAGCATTATGTCTGGATTGAAATTAATCCCCTTTATTTTGTGGCCTTCTTTGCCCTTTCCAATCTGCTTCTATTAGTCGCTTACAGAACTTATGTTGTCCTTGTTCGCACACCTAGAGATGCTGAAAACGGCTCGATGATGGCGAAGGCTATTCTCGAACAGTTAAGACGGAAAGCGACGATGCCGATTAAAGAACTGATCGGTAGGAAGCTCGTCGCCATCCACGTGATTCGCTGGAGGAGTGAAGCTTGCAACTTGGCAAAGTTCATTTACGAGTTTGAAGCTGGGTTGTGTATCCACTGGGAGGAATACCCACGTCTTGATGTTTGTCTCCAGTGCCAAGTCGTGGAATATGATCAGCGTTGGGAGCAGATTCAGCGGGCGCAATATGATATCGATGCGGAGTCAAAAGTGTTTGGACACACGCTGATCGACGTACTGATGCCTATCGATGAGGCAGAGCGAAATCCCGAGAGTTTTGTCATTGAGTTGTCATCCGGAGCAGGGCTTGCGAAAGTGTGTGGTGAACCTCTCGGAATCTTGCCTGAGGTCTATGTTACCGACATCGACCGCAAGGAACTGCTGAGCATGTGCAAGTAAATTTGCAACTGTTTATGGCGATGGTTTAGGTGGTGAGGAGGGCTCAGGCCGGTTAGTTAAAGAGGGGTTGGACAGCAGCGGCACAAAGATCCGCTTGGAGAGCCGAATGTAGGCGAATATCCCGATCCCTAAGAGTATAAGCCACTCAATGAAAAGAACTGGGTAGGTGATTTGGTACTCGATGGATTCGAAATAGGTGTCGGAACCTGGATTAGGCGGCGTTTGTTCCCGATGCCACTTTTCTTTAGAAAACAAGAAGTCGAAACCCGCAAATGAAGTGGAATGGATTTCAGTTCGTTCGGACCAATAAAGAGTTTGTCGCCGTTTGCAATCGACTTTGGACCAGGGTGGATAGAACGCTGTTAAGCTGATAGGAAAAAACATCGCGAGGCAAAGGACTGTGGCGAGGCCAAAACGCCCAAGGAGTCCTGCGGAAGGGTTGGAGGCAGAGTTCGGCGGAGTGGTGTTGCTAGTCATAAGTTTAATTTTAGCAAAAAACGAAAGAGCGTGTGATTTGGGTGAGTTTGGAATCTAGTGCCCATTTGTGATTGAATTTGGCGCGGAATTTGGATTTTTTCGGCGAGATTTTACTTTAAATTCGTGAGTGATGTGTTGGGCGGGAGCCGCTTTTTCTTGAGAGGGGGCTTGTTGGTGAACGTGTCGACAGCCGAGTTGATAAAGTGGCATTGCCGTAGCACTTCCCAAAATACCCTTGTCCGGTGACAATCGTTACTTGTTGCCTGGGGAATGGGTAAAGACGGCTGGGTTGGGGCAGCCGGTGGGGCTGTTAAAATTTGAGTTTAAGAGGAAATACGGATACGCTTGAGCCAACAGCAATTGACTTGGATTGAAAAAGCAGAGTTGATGCTGCTGTTGTTTGTGCATGGGATGGCTCTGGCGGCTTGGTTTGTGCCTATGGGGGGTGTGCTGGAATCGATTGAGCATGCTGAATTGGTCCCGTATGCGTTTGCGACGTCTGCCATAGCTGCCCTGCTCTCCCCTCTTTTCTTTGGGGCTATGGCAGATCGTTCTGTCCCACCCTTGAAGGTTCTCCGCTGGTTGAGTGTGGGAACGGCTCTTCTTAATCTGCTGGTCATGCACGCGATGACATCCGCTTGGAATGGATGGCTGATACTCGCTTGTATACAAATGCAGTCGTTGCTCAGCGTTCCAACCAATAGTGTCTCGGTGTCGATTGTATTGTCTCGCTTGACGAACTCACAAAAACAGTTTGGAGCTATTCGAGCGCTGGGGACCTTGGGCTGGATGGCTGGCTGCTGGTTGGTGAGTGCTGTGCAATTGGATCAAAGCACAAGCACATTCATATTGAGTTCAGGCTTATGGATCGTCTTGGCAGTGATCACCCTTTTTATCTCCCAAAAACCGAATGTGGTTAGTTCGTTGCAGCAGCATCTGAGTTTGCGTGAACGCTTGGGGTTAGATGCGATTCGATTGCTAAAGGTTGCTAAGCATCGAGCGATTTTTGTAACGGTCATGTTGGTCGCCATTCCATTTGCGGCGTTTTATCCGTATACGCCAGCCTGCATGTCCGATCTGGGATTGCAGTCGACCAGTGCGTGGATGTCGCTGGGCCAAGCTACCGAAGTCGGAGTCATGTTGTTAATTGGTGGAGCCTTAGCGAAGTGGTCGTTGCGTCATATCATTGGTCTTGGTTTATGTTTTGGGATTGTGCGTTATCTGCTCTATTCATCCGATGTAGCGGGCTTGTTATTGCTGGGAGTTGCGTTGCATGGTTGTGCTTATACGTTCATCTTTATCAGCGCACAAATCTATCTTTCGCAACAGGTGCCTAAAGAATGGCAAACGCGTGCTCAAGCATTGTTGACTTTGATGCATGCTGGGCTGGGAAGTTTGGCGGGTTATATTTTGACAGGGACATGGTATCGCTATTGTGAAGTAGATGGCACCGTCGCGTGGCAAAAGTTCTGGCTCGCATTGGCTGCGGTGGTGGGTGGCGTGTTGGTTTTCTTTTGGATCAATGCTCAAGCGATGGATGAGTCTAAGAGCAAAAGCGAAACGTGAGTTGTGACTGTATTCGATTAGGTCGAATTGCGAGTTGAAGCCTTTTCGGCTGCCGCCACAATTTGTTGAAGTTGTGCGAGCATCTTGGGTCCCGCATCACCGGGAACGATAGGCCCACCAATGGCGACGCTGTGAGCTCCCATTTCAAAGGCTCGTATAGAATCTTCTACAGATAAACCCCCTACGACTTGAATAGGAATAGAAACGGCATTATGGACTTGTTCCAAGTAGTCCAGTGGGCTGCGAAAGTTCTCAACGGCGCGTTCTTCGAATCCGAGATGCAGGACGAGATAGTCAACGCCGAGGTCTTCGCACCATTTGCAAACGGAGACCTGGTCTTTCTCATACATCGTATCGACCATTACTTTGGTGCCGAATTCTTCCCGGCAGCGTATCGCGCCGCGGATAACATGTTCGCCCGCTTTCGACATGACAACAGCAAAGTCAGCCCCCGCTTTGCCGCACCATTTGGATAAGGGATAGCCACCGTCCATTGTCTTGGTATCGGCGATGATCGGGTGCGATGGAAACTCACGACGCAAGACGCGAATGCCTTCTAGTCCTGAGCCAAGTAGTAAACCGGTTCCCGCTTCGAGCCAATGAACACCGGCTTGAACGCCCAATCGGGCAAGTTGAATGGCTTCTTCGCATGTTGGGCAATCAAGGCTGATTTGCACGAATCCCATGATGTTCGTCCAAGTGTGAGATTTAATGAGAGGAGGATTGTAAGACAGCTTTAACGATGGAGCCCGAGTGCATTGTTTCGAAGGCGTCATGCCATTTCTCTAACGGCCATACACCGCCAATGATGGGATCGACATTGAGACGACCTTTGGACATCAATTGTAAAATACGTTCCCACATAGGCCAGTTATGGCTAAAGCTACCTTGCAGTCGAATGTTCTTTTGAACAAGCGGATCGAGAGAGAAGTTGCAGGGCTGAGGGCCCCAGCCAACTTTGGAGATCCAACCTGCGGGACGCACAACTTTCATGGCAATTTCAAGCGCGGCAGATACGCCTGTGGTATCGATGACACCTTCGACTCCCAAACGATCGGCACCTGCATCAAAGGCCCATTGTTCTATATTGCCGATCAGTGGTTCGCAATCGTATTGTTTCGCGATCTCCAGGCGTGTACGATCTCGTTCGAGGCCAGCGATCGCGACGATAGCACCTTGCAACCGGGCCATTGCGGCACAGAGAATTCCGATGGGACCTGGCCCCAAGACGATCACGCGATCGCCAGGTTCAATACGAGCATTTCTGATCGTGGTATTGTAGGCGACGCAGCACGGTTCGACCAAAGCGGCCTGTTGCATGGTGACGTTGTCTGGAATCCGATGCAGAATTCTGGCGGGGACGGCCACATGATGGGTCATCGCTCCATCGACACCACCCCCGAATCCTTTTCGATTGGGATCGAGATTGTATAGACCCATGCGTGACATGGGAGAGTTCGGATCGATGACTGCGGCGGTTTCGCTGACAACGCGATCGCCGATTTTCCATTCAGCCGATACGCGTGTGCCCACCTGTTCAATGACGCCAGAGAATTCATGACCAAGAACAAGAGGATATGGGACGGTCCAGCTTTGGTCGCCTAGCCACATATGTAGATCCGAACCACAGACTCCCACATTGGCGACGCGGAGAAGGACTTCATCGTCTCGAATACTTGGTAATTGGATAGTGCGAGTTTCGACACTAAAGCGTTTCGAGCTGTAGCATACGACAGCGGGTTGAGTCATGAGGGGCATGAGTGAGTGAATTACGGAAAGGAGGGGGATTTCGGAATGGCGCTCTTTGTTTTGGGGTCCGAATATTGTATCGCTGAAAGGTCGTTGGTCGAAATAGCCTAGGTGATTTGTTTAGACAAGTTTTGCTGAACCTTGTGAGGGTGGCTTTCGTGAGTTGGGGGGTTCGATTCGTACTGAAAAAATCATTTTTTGTGGTTGCTTATGGCGTCGGTTTGCGGTCTGTTCGCTGAAACTAACTGACAGGGGAATGGATTATGAATCCACCGACGCTCCCTGTGCGCGAAAGAATCTCTCTTCCGAGCCAGCGATTGCAACGAATCACCGATTATTATTCTGCTGCCACAAGGGATTATGGTGCGTGGAGCCAAGACTACCATATGCATTTTGGTTATTGGCGGCGGTGGCTCAATCCCTTTCGACGCGAAGGAATGTTGCGTGAATTGAGTCTGCAAGTGTTACAGCGATTGCAGGCGGGAGGTGATGTGCCACTGCGTGTCGCCGATTTGGGTGGGGGCACCGGGGCAACGGCTCGTGTGATGGTCGACCAATGGGCTGCGACAAATATCGATGTCGTAACGTTGTCGCCAATTCAGATTGAGATTGGTAAAACTCTTAGTCGCAGTGCCGAGCATCAGCAGAGGATTCAATGGCACTGTTGTGATTATGAACACTCGATGTTGCCAGCGGCGCATTACGATGCGGTTTGCTTGATCGAAAGTTCCTGCTATGCGCACGGTGCAGATAAGAGAGGATTGTTGCGGGAGATCCTGCGAATTCTTAAGCCAGGTGGGACTTTTGTGATCGTTGATGCCATGTTGAAGAGACCAATTCCACCAAAGGGTTTTCAGCATGCTTGGCGTAGAAAAATGTATCGAACATGGTGTGATGCTTGGGCGGTTCCGGAGTTAGGGCAGATCGAATTGCTATGTGAAGCAACGGAGCAGTTGGGTGGAGAAATCACAGCGATCGAAGACTGGTCTTATCGTATTGCGCCGACGGTTGCACATGCACCATTTTTGGTGATTTATCATTTGGTGGTTGAAATGATTAAGGCCCGAGGTCTGCTATCGACGTGGCGTTGGCGACATTTGGTCGCCTCCTTCTTATCGCCATGGATAGGTCTTTTAGAGCGAAATTTTGTTTATGCCGCCATGAGTGGACGGCGATCTCACTGAAATATAGACTTTTTGACCTGCAACGACTCAACCTGCATTGTTGCTCAACCAAATAGCACCTATCGAATCAATTCTTCTGCAAGTCGAGAAACACGATGTGAGATGGGTTACCGACCGCTGCAAAATGTCCCGTGAAATCGAGTTGGCCCGTTTCGCGATTGACACGAAAGACAGCCACGTTGTCGGCTCGCTGATTACAGCAGTAGAGGAAGTTGCCGGTTGGATCGAAAGTGAAACTACGTGGGTAGTTGCCCCGAGTCCATTGTTCGCCAACATAGTTTAGTTGGCCATCTGCTTTCACAGAAAAGATGGCGATTGAATCGTATAACCGGTTGCCCGCATAAACGAATTTGCCATCGTGGGAGACGAGTAGTTCAGAGCAAAAGTTGCTTCCCTTAAAACCTGTGGGTAAAGTCGAGATGGTTTGTCGGGCGTTTAGTTTGCCAGCCTGAGCATCGTAGTCAAAAAGCACCACGTTCGAGCCTTCTTCTTGGATGCTGTAGAGCCATTTGCCGTTGGGATGAAAATGGAAATGTCGCGGACCATCACCGGGTGGTAGGGCGATGTCAAAATGTGGACTCAGTTTTCCCGATGTAGCGTCGAACTTGGAGACATAGATTTTGTCGATGGCGAGATCCACGTGGAGGATGTGTCTGCCTGACGGATCCGGTTGAATCATATGAGCATGTGTTCGATCGTGACCGCTGAAGGCAAAGCTGCCGGGTGGGGCGTTGGTGGCAACGGTAGGCCCAATCGTTCCTTGGTCGTTGAGGACTTGGAGTTTAGGACCAACTTTGCCATCTTTTTCGAGGGGCAAGACGGTTACGGAACCACCGAAGTAATTTGCGGTAAACAGGAACTGGCCATTGGGATAAAGGCTGACATAGGTTGGGCCTTGGCTGCCGACCTCCTGGGTATTGAGCAGTTGGATAGCGCCCGTGGAGCGATTGATTTCGAATGAGCTTACGCTTCCCACTTTATCCGGGCCGATGCGATCTGTTTCATTAGCCGAGTAGAGTCGTGTTCCAGCGTTATTGATGGCCAGGCAACTCGGGCTGTTTCCCAGGTCGACGGTCCCTTGGGGTGTTAGTGCTCCCGTTTGGCGATCGACATAAAAGATATGGATGCCTCGGCCGTTGCCAGGGGGAAGATCCACTTGGGTTGGGAGTGTGTCTTTCAGTGGCGAGCTGAAGGTCCCGATGTAGGCGACCAGGGGTGGCTGCTTGGCAGAGTCGGCCCGAGCGGTACTGGGCTGTGTGGAATTTGATGGTGCTGAATTTGATTGTGCAGGTGCTTGGTTATGGAGCGAGAGGCACAGGAGGAGTATCGGAAGAGCGATTTGGAAGGGCGTGAGTTTCATATGGGATTTGATTTTTTAAGGAGGGTCGATGAGAAGGGCAGAATTGGAGGTAAGGGGTTTTTTTCAATTCTAAACCAATTCGGAATCAAAAGGTGGCGTTTTGAAGCGGTCAGTTTGGAGTGCTATCAAAACTTTTAACCCCAGGCATCATCAGGAAAATTAATTTCGCCGCCATGCAGTCAAAACCCTGCGCAAGGTGCCAGGGCATCAAAATACGCCCTCTTTAGCGTGCCTGGCACCAAATTTGGCCTTCCAGACTGCTCATATTGGTGCCAGGCTGGGATGACGAAACGGTGTTAAACCCGCTCCACAAACAACTTAGGAGGCTTTGACCGAGGGGTGCTCATGCGTCGGGCCTGAGTGGAGTTAGTCAG
>JBILTA010000176.1:0-8925 GCA_044371785.1 Pirellulaceae bacterium
TGACGACCACGAACCCGCACGACGTCGCCAACGCGAACGTATGAAGGCACCTGAAGCAAAAGAGCACTACAAGAAGCGAACACACATAGGCGAAGTCCCCTTTGCAGCCATCAAGGCGTGTTTCAGCATGAGACGATTCTTGCTGCGAGGTATCGAAGGAGTGCAGCAAGAATGGCGTTGGATAGCGATGGCGTTCAACATCAAGAAGTTGATGGAGATGCTACGTAACGATCCGGCACTTAGAGCAAAAATTTGTGGATAGTACGTAGAACAGGGAGAATGCGCAACCAGTTAAGCGGCGATCTAGCGGCTCAGCAGACAATTTTGTCGGGCCGCAGTTCGAAAAACAAAAAACACCCTCAGAAATCATTGCCAACTGGCTTGGCACTTCGCCAACAAACAATAAATCAACAGCCTGCTAACGCGTTCGGCTACCGAACCAATCTGCGCCACACTTTCGGTGTAAGTCAAATTGGCATAAGCAACGCGCGAGTTACGCGTTACATGCGCTAAGGCATCTTGATACGCTTTATCGACAGCGGTCGTTGCGGCTCCCTCATCTAAGCTGGCCAGGGCAACCTGATTTGCTTTCCAAGCGGTTGCGGAATCGACGGCTGAGCTTTTCTCGATGGCCGCCGAAGTGCTGTGGATGGTGGCACTTGACGTATCTAGGTCGGTACTGAGATCGATGGAGGTGTTGGTACTAGCTGTGGCATGTTGATTTCCACGTTGAGTGGCTAGAACGGCCCGTTGTGTTTCGGGGGGAGCGATTGCGTGGATGTACTGGACATCGGCATCCGCTTGCGCGTTATCACGTGACGAGCGATCGAGCCAGGCCGTGATCTGGCGGCCCGCATCGGCGAGCGCTGTGGCGGTGATCATGGCCGTACGTGTAGGAGCATATTGTGAAGCCCAGGAGCCGCTGGCATCGGCAGCCACCAGGTCACCACAGCGGAACATCAGCGAGCTGCCGCCGGTTTGCACACTCGAGGTGACCCAGTTGCCCTGTGCGGCTGCTTGAGCCCCAGTGCGGGCTGCATCGGCGTTTGCCAGGGTGGTAATCCAGCTCACATCGGCGGTTCCAAAATCCGCCAAACTGGTTCGTAGGGCGGCAGAGGTGGCCTGTTCAGCGGTTGTCAGTGCCCCGCGTGCATTTTGTGTATAGGGTATCGTTAGGCCATTGATTGTCGCGGTCAGCGTGGACTCGAGCGTGTTTGTGGCCGAGGTAAACGTCGTACCGGCTGAGTTGTGGGTCGAGACCTGCGTAATCAAGTTCTCCCCCGATGCTTGTGCGGCGGCGATGGCGGCATCACCCACATCACCCGCGCGAGTCACTTTAGACGCTTTCTCACTTGCTTTAAACTGAATATGGGCGGCAGTGATGGCTTCGTCCGCTGCGGCGACGGCGGCAGACGTGTATTGATCGATATGTTTTTGTTTTAAAGCAGCCCCCACCGCAGTGGCCTCGATGACCTTTGCCGCTTGTACGCGAATCGCATGCGCGACGTCCGCTTGAGCTACAGCATATCCGAGGTCAACTGTAACGCCAACTTCTTGCCGACTCCGTTTCAGATTGGCTTTGGAACCTTCCCTGCGGAGAGTCGAGAAAGCAGTGGCGTTACCGATACTGGCGGCTGCGGACGCATGGGTCGAACCATCGATCCAACTCAGATCCGCCGTATTGGATTGGGTGATCCATTGCAGATCCGCATGATTCAAGCTGGTCGTTAATTTTGCGGCATCGGTCTTCCAGGCCGTTGCGCGCTGCTGCTGCCCTGCGCGGCGCGAGTCTTGATCGCGCTGCGGCGCGTGGCCCCTTCCACGCCCGTGTCGCCGTTGGATGATGCTGAACCATACTGGGCGTCAAGCGAAGCGACCACTTGATCGTAAGTGCGTTCGGCATCAGCAATGGAGGCATCTTTGTCTTTAGTCGCTTGAGCTAATGCAGAATTGAGTTGCGATAACGCGGTCTGTTCGGCACTCTTGCGAGCGGCTTCGGCATTCGCGGTGGCTGTGCTATGAGCATTATTGGCATTATTCACCGCCGTTGTGTGAGCGGTTTCATTACTTGTTAACATCCAAGTCCTTCCGCTACCGTTTCCGCCAGTTTAATTGTTCATCCTTCGGCGCTTCGAGCCGCCTTTTGTATCGGCCTGCGTTTTTGACGTACTTTTGGGAAGTGGTTTGGTCATTCAAACGGGGATGTGCTCGACCGCTCCCGGCTACGGTCGCTACCGCCCTCTATAAATCGGAATTGCTGAACTCTGCGTCATCTGTTCGTTAGCGGGCTACGGCGCTCTCCGGCATCCATTTGGGATCGCACGGGATGAATCGCGATGATGATGAAGGGCAGCCATTAGGAACGTTGGTCGATGCGCTGAACGTGTTGACTTCGATAACGTGGCCTGGCGGTGCGGTCATCATCCGTCGCTCGTCTTCGCCCTCACGACGGCGGACTCGCGGGCCTCCTGAAGCGGCCTTGATGGTTCCGACCGATCTTGCTTCGATCACGTGACCTATAGTGTAAGCGTGCCTTGCATTGGGGTGGGGACCGTATCCTAGCGGCAGGCCCGCTCGGTATGGAATCGTACGGCCCACGGACTACTGGCCTGTCTTTAGAACGATACTCGATGATGCAAGCGTTGATGTTTCGATCAAGTGGCCTTGCGCTTCGCCGTCCGTTCCGTGCCTCCCTATTCCATACCGCCATCCATGGCGTCCGCCTTTGTCTTGGCGGCGGCATCCATGACCGCCATGGTCGCTGCGCTCCCCTATCGTTCAAACCTAACTCGACAACGCGACGGGCCAATCCGCTTCAACGCGGGGGACGCGTCCTGCTAAGACATTGCGGCGACATCGTGTCGCCGCTCTCGAGTTCAAACCGTCTCGACAACGCAAGCCCTCAACTGGCTTCGTGCGTCCAGCATTGGAACATCTCTCGAAGTTCCGCCGGACTTGATGCGTTACTACTTCGGTCACGTTCAATGTCCGGCGGCTTCAGCACGTCGAGTGAATGAGGGCGCCAACTTGCTTACCCTCTGAAAGAAGTTGGTTATACGTCTTGACTGCCTCCTTCGTTTCTTCAATTACGAACGGAACCCGAAGTTTACTGAGAAGGTCAATCGTCTCAGGACACGTTTGCAATATCAACTGCATTCCACGGCTTAAAACAATGTAGTCACTACCATTATCGAGCAACTCTTGAACGTCACTTGGTTGTATTCCTGGAACGTGACGAGTGTTGGTTTCTCCCCAATCCCAAGCACGAGCACCACCGGGAAACAACTTGGCGTCACGAAACGTACCCAGCCCCTGAATTTCTATCCTGCCCCATTCAATCGACGTAATTCTCGGAGAAGCAGCCAAACGCAGTTCGCCACTACTCCGATCAGGGAGCCCTTCGGATCGCAGCCCGCTGATGAGTTCACTTAGCTTGCCTCGCCGTGACCAACGATGAGGTGCACTCATGCGCCAATCGAGAACGAGTACAAACGGGTCGTAGTCATCAGTTTCTTCTTGCTGAATCGCGATAAAAACGTCATCACCTGGCACAATAGACCCGCCGATAAAAAGCGTACGAGGAAAACATAGTCGCGGGTCACTTTGATCAGCATTGTTATCCCGCGTCATGCAGAATCCCGGATGGTCTACGAAACCTGCATGGTCTAGGTTATCCGCTACAAGACTCATCAATTCCAATCCTTCGAATAATTGCAAATCGTCTAAGTCGTCTCCCAAACACCTTCGCAAAGCATCTGGCGAAGGCGAATGCCAAATTCCTGCGTTAACAGAATCTACCAGGATTCTTGGTGCCTTCAGAATTGAATTAGTCAACATCACTACTCCTAAAGTCCAAGTGCTTTTCGAACAGCCGCTTCAATCGCACCGCGAAGTGCCTCAGGTACCGCGCGATCCCCGTGAGATGCATCGTTAATCATACCGGACCTCCAACCAAAGCTCACTGAACCATCTGCCTGCTTGGTAATTGAAAAACCACTAAGCCGCCCCTTTGCCGCTCGCATTAAGTCTTCACCTAGAGCATGACCAAGATCAATTTGAACATCAGCGTGTCCACCATATTGTCGAACCCAACCCTGTCGGAGAGGTCCAACAACAACATTTTCGCTTGGGCGAAGTATGAACGTTCCTGTCGAGTGGTCAAAAACCCCAGACATACCTTCACCAACGCGGATTCTCGCAAACAAATCCGAATTCTTTGCAACGGTCCTCGTGCCGAGATTCGTTACAGCCCCGGTTGTTTCCGAGATCAGTCCCTTAACTGGGGCAAGGCTACATACGCTTCTTTGCTAGTGCAAACTTGGCCCTTTGAGTTTCCGTTAACAGATCTTCGAAAGCTGACAGGATTGCAACGAACTCGACGTATCGTTTCTCTCGGAATAGTACCTCGGCTTTCGACGCTGCTTCCTCGAACTTGTAAATACGAACCTCTTTCGATACTCGATGTCTGGCTGCAACCATCTTGGGCGAATCTTCCTCCTCTGTTAGTTCGCGTACTTTTAGTACATCAAGGAACGACCAGTATGGATGGGACTCACATCGACTGATGTCGCGATCGATACTCCGCCCCCATTCAATTATTCGATCGCGAAATCTGTCTACCTGGGAATTAAACTCCTTTAGTTCGTGTGAGTGGGCTCGCATTTGCGACACGTATGCATCTTGATCTTCTTGGCTGGCAAATCCCCACTTTTCCACGATGGGAACGAGCTCCAAGAGGTCATGCGGAATCTGTGACCTATCGAGCTGCAGTTGAGCACCTCTTGCATCACTCACGGATTGCTCCTTCCTTCAAAAGTCTCATATAGAATCTGACCGCCTTCCGTCCCGCGTCATTGATCTGTCGATCAGTAATTCCAACACCTCTTCGCTGGGCCTCTCTCAGTACGGACATGTTTGCCTTGATGTTGTCGAGGGCAGACATAGAAGCTGCGTCAGGAATCATTTCGCTTTGCAACTTATTCACAATTTGTCGATGGTTCTGCGTTGCGATTGCGATGGACGGATTCCGCCCACCAATTGCTCCAATTCTTCCACCAATACCATATGCACTTGTGTTTGCGCTTTGCCATACTTCATGCCCTTCAAGTCCATCGCCTGGGCGGTTGGAAAAGTATCGGTACTGATCAATCTCACCTTCACGCAACGGTGAGTGCGCGAGGCCACGAGGTCTCGCTTCGCCAAACGTTGTGCTAACATCTGCTCCCTTTGGGGCAACCGTCCCCCCAGGCTTCCAATTTGGATCGAGGATCTTCGCCAGTGCATCATCCACTTCCTTTTGCGTATGTTTACCATTCTTGACCATCTGGTTCAAGTTATCTTGGATTTCATCGATACTTTTACCAGCACTAAGATCTCTCTTGGCAACCGCTATGGCGTCATCACAAATGGAAGTGTTATGCACCAGCACCCCGACTTCACCGACGGCAAAGTTATGATGGCCAATGATGCTGAGGTTGCTGACGGGGAAGGCGTCGTCGAAGCGTTGGCGGATCTCGGTGATAAGAGCGCGGGTGCCAGAGCGAGTGATGATGCAATCGCCAGCGCGGAGTTCATGCGAATTCACCCAGCGACCAGGGAGCGACTGACCTTCGTCTTCGTGTTCCTGTAATTCACGCGGCTTCGAACGCTCCTGGAGATCACGTCCTTCAATCACCCAAAACGGATGGTACGCAGTCGCTTCGATTGTCGTGTTGTCTACTGTGATCGAAATCACTGGACCAGAATAAGTATTGTCCAATCGCTCCTTAACTTCACACAGCCCCCAAGCACCACGCTCGAAGTGATACGACCAAATCTGTTCCCCTGGCTCGATTTCACCAATCGGTTTCGTCCCCGTCGCGGTATGCACCAAGGTGTCGCGTGAAAAACATTTGATCCAGGAAAGGTCAGAGGCGGTTTCAGCCGCCACTTTACCCGTGGCCGCAGTACCCATGGAATTGTCGGCAGCCTTTGCTGCTTGACGGTTATCTGCAATCGTATCACCGCCTCGGCGAATCGCACTGGCCATGCCGTCTGGAGTGCCTTGAACGACCTTTTTCACTGCTCCTGCTGTTCGACTCGCTTTAGCGGATGTTACTGCGACATCAATGGCTGAGCCTAAGAAGCCAACAAACGGCAGAACCGCATCGACTCCCCCAAGTACTCGCTCGAACGTACTTAACTCACGCCCGAACATATCGACGCCTTCATAGGCTTCGTACGCTCCTTTGATTGGTGATATAAGCGGGTTCACTGCTCCTAAAAGATTGGCAAAGTCTTTTAGGTTCTCCACCGATTGTTGATGTCGTTCACTGCCATATATGTCAGGGATATTATTGCTCTTGTCGTTCAAAATGTCGCGAGCAGTCACCCGTTTGGCTTTCAACTCAGTACCGCCAGCAGGACCAGTTGGGACAGGGTGTGGCGATTGCGCTTTCGGCGCGGGGGTCGCTCGCGGACGATCATCAATGATGTCTGGGACATCAAACCAACTTGAAATGGTCCCCACTACATCAAATGTGCTGCTGGTGCTCTGAAGTTGCCCTAAAGAAATGCTATTGGCGTCCGCAGTAACAACTCCAAGAGTCCTATCTTCTTCAACGAGTTGAAATTGGCTCTGATTCTCCAGATTGCCTATGGTCTCGGACCACAGGAGAATTGCCGAAGTTCTGGATAATTCGTGTTCGCGCCTCCGCTCCGCTTGAATCGCACCGAAATCCGTGTCAATCTCGGCCAGCGTTTCTTCGAGGTCTGCAAAAGCTTGATTTACGGCCGCGTCTTTTGATGCTTGAGCATTTGCAAATTCTAACCAGTAATCAGCGAAGACTTGCGCGTGCCCTCGTTCTCGAACAAGTAGTGGCGAATTAGCGTAAACGTTTTGATTGTTAAGGAAATTGTACCAAGACGAGGAGCTAGCAACACGATACGCAGCATCTCTTGCATTGATCGCAATATTCCGCTGTAGAAGTTCAATTCCCGTATCGCCGAACGCGTCGCCATACAGCGACCTCAGTTGCAATTCGAGATCGTGGTAGACCTTCTCCGCCGCAGCGATCTTAGACAGTTGCAATTCAGATGAGCTTGAGATTCCGTTAGAAAAGCTTAGTTGAGAGGCTCTTTGTTCTGATGTAGCTTCGCTCGCAGCAGCCTGAATTGTCGCGGCATGGGCAGCGGTAGCATGGGCTATCGCAGCTTGATAAGCAACCTGGTTACCAGATAATTGCAATTCGTACTCCGCATTTGCGACGGCAACCTCAAGGTTGTGATCCGCATTGATCTTTACAGAACTTACATCCAGTTCTGCACTCATCACGGTCGAGAGATGAATTTGTGCAAGATTACTACTAGCTACTTTATACTCTCGATGAGCATCTCCTACTGATGCGGCATAAGCGATTCCGCCTGTCCTGAGAAGTGTCGCATGAGTAAGCGCGTTGGCAGTTGTGCTATCAATATAACTTGTTTCAATTGAAGCAATATCAGCAATCCAGTCGAGGTATAATGGCTTTTGTGCCGACCACCATGTCTGTCGTAGCGATGCAAGATCGGCTCTCGAAGTGTCGATAAGATAACCGGATTGATTTGCTTGACTGCGAAGGACACTTGCCTGCGCGGCCCAGTTGGAACTTTTTTCGTTGGCCCATGCACTACCGACAGAGAATTGCCAAGCCAAATCAGCGGCGTTAATCGCTTTTCGGTATGCGCCTTCCGCCAATTGATAAGCAATGGTACGGTTGCCGATAAGTGGAGCTAATCCCAAAGATTCCATTGCCTCGTAAGTAGCAACTTGTGTCAAGTAATCCCGTTGGGACTGCCCCATTTCTACGACAATCGCCGTTGACGCTCCCATTTGTTCAAGCGAATTGTCAAGCCACTCTTCAGACAAATCCGTTCGAGCGTCACGGTTAATTTCTGCAACCGTGTTTTTGAAATTTTGATAAGTAGAGGTGGTCGAAGCGCCATCGGCAAGCGACGCTAACCCAACGATTAAGTCCTTCCATGCAGTGGCGTGTCGAATGGCATGGTCTTTTTGAATATGCCCGGCACCGGTTCTTGCATTGTTTTCGGCAGTGTCTAATCTTGACGAAAACCTATTCTGAGAATCGGTTATTTCTGTTTCCAAATTATTCTCTTCCGCGACCTCCGACAAAACGCGTTGTGTCATGATTGCGGAAGCATAGGCAATCAAATCGGAGTCTGCGATTGCTTGTGCTCGATACAATGCAGCACGATCGTGCCAATACTCTACTTGTCGCAAGGCATTGGCATTAGCTACGTCTCTAATTCTCGTTGCGCGAGCAGGAGCGTATTGAATAACCCAGTCGCTTAGCAATTCACGCGATTCGGGACCACCCCAAAGTAAATGATGGCCACCTGTTTGGCTTGCAACGCCAATGACCCACTGTGATTGCGCATTAGCTTGTGCGATTGTCCGTTGGACATTGGCATTCTCGACTGCGGTAACCCAAGCTACATCAGCAGTGTTTCCATTGTTCAGCAAATCACTGAAACCGAGCGCTGATAGACTCTTCCTCATAGAGATCGCGTGCTGCGTCAATTGGGCAAACGGTAATGTTAGGCCGTTTACGGATGCAGTCTCAGCAGAAAGCGCGGTGTTCACGGAGCTAGTATGTGTTGAATACGCCGAGTTTGCGCTACTTATTTGTGCGATATGCTTACTTCCAGAGGAGTTTGCAGCCACAATCGCGGCATCGCCCAAATCGGTAGCCAGAGTAACCTCGGATGCTTTCTCTGAATTACGAAACGTGAGGTTTGCTACGTGAACCGCGTCATTATAAATTGCGTAAGCTGAAGTGGTGTAGTCCGCTATATGCAATTGTTTCTTTGCTTCGCCAATTGCTATTGCGCGCGTAACCTGGGCATCCTGAACGCGGCTTGAATGGTTGGAATGTGCGAGTGTCTCCG
>JBILTA010000177.1:0-8924 GCA_044371785.1 Pirellulaceae bacterium
TAACTATATGAAGACGGGTGACGATTCGTGGCCCTTGTTGCTCCCCATGGTCAAGTCCGCTGTGCGAGCCATGGATGCTTCGCAAGCGGTCTGCAAAGAAAAATGGAACCTCAACCTGACAAAGTTTACGGTGACTGGAGCCTCGAAGCGCGGTTGGACAACTTGGCTTACCAGTAGCATTGATCCACGTGTGCATGCGCTCGCCCCAATGGTAATCGATATGCTCAATATGAGTGAACATTTGAAGCTTCAAATGGATACTTGGGGAACCTATTCAGAACAGATCGCTGATTACACCGATTTGCAATTGCCGAAGTATATCGATACGCCTCCTGGTGTGTCGCTGCAAAAGATTGTCGATCCTTTTCAGTATCGCGAGAAAATCTCGCAACCGAAGTTGCTGATCTTTGGTACCAATGATCGTTATTGGCCATTGGAAAGTTGCAGCCTTTATTGGAATGAACTTAAGGGTTCTAAGCACTTGCTCTATGTGCCTAACAAAGGTCACAACGCGGACGATTATCCTCGCGTATTGGGAAGTTTATTGGCACTTCATCGCAGTCAGACCGGTGGTGAACCACTACCCGAACTGAACTGGGATTTCAAGAAGATCGAAGGTGGTTATCAAATGCAGGTGGCGTCGAATCAGACTCCTGAAGCTGTTCGAGCTTGGATAGCGGTCTCCAACACCAAGGACTTCCGCGAATCGAAGTGGATCGAGCATCCATGTCGCTTAGAAGAAGGAAAGTACTGTTACACCATCAAGCTTCCCAGTGAAGGCTATGTGGCTGCATTTGGTGAAGCCGTTTATCCGCAGGAACCTTTGACAGCTCAGTTCTGCACCAATATCAAAATCTTCAAGGCGGAATAAAACGTTTCTTATAAAGGCGTACTGGTGCTCGAAAGTAAGGAAACGAATAGGCTATCCTCTAGCCCGAGCACCGCTGCGTTGAGCACGAGCACGAAAGAAACCAGAACGAGTTCAGGCACCAAAGTGGGCTAAGACGCTGGGATTGGAAGCACAAAAAAAGTCGAGCCTCACTGAGGCTCGACTTCGTGGATAGAACCATACGGGCGAGCCTCCTGAGAGGCTCGCCTAAATGTTTAAAAACAGCTTAGTTCAGGTAGCCGAGCGAAGAAGCGATCCAAATCTGTGCGAAGTAAACCGCACACCCTGACAGGTATCCAAGCAATGCCCAGAAGCTGATCTTCTTTACATACCACATGAAGTCGATTTTCTCTAAGCCCATGGCGGCTACGCCTGCAGCGGAACCGATGATCAAGCAACTTCCGCCTGTACCCGCACAATAAGCCAAGAAAATCCAGAATAGGTTATCCTGAGGCAGGTCATACATCTCGATACCTGCAGCCACAAGTGGCACGTTATCGACCACCGCACTGAGCAATCCGATCAAGATGGCGATTGCGTTCTTATTGCCAACATAGGTATCAAGTCCTTCTGCGGCTTGCTTGAGAATACCAACGGAAGCCATCGAGTTAATGGCCAACAGAATTCCCAAGAAGAAGAGAATGCTACCAGTGTCAATCTTCTTCAGAATGCTAATCACATGGGTAGAAGAGCGTGTTTCCTGGTCCATATCATGTTTGACAATTTCCGACACGATCCACATCACACTTAAGCTGAACATCACACCCATGAATGGAGGGAGATGGGTAACAGCTTTGAAAATTGGAACGAACAACAGACCACCGAAGCCCAGGCAGAGAAACAACATGGACTGGTAAGGCTTCAATTTCTTGTAGTGAGCATGCGAAACATGTTCTGGACGCTCGACTGGGCCCTTCAAGTAGCGAGAGATAAAGAGCAATGGAACACAGAGACATGCCAAGCTAGGCAAAAGCAACCAGTAGATCGTTGGAAGTGGCGTAATCTTCTTCTTGATCCATAGCATGGTCGTGGTAACGTCACCGATGACGGTCCAGGCACCACCCGCGTTGGCTGCAATCACCACCATACCGGCATAGAACAACCGCCGATCATGATCTTTGATCAATTTCTTTAACAGCGAAACCATAACGATGGTTGTTGTTAAGTTATCAAGCACTGATGACATGAAGAACGTAAGAATCGAAACGATCCAGAGCAACGTCACTTGGTTCTTCGCATTGATTCGATCTGTAATGATCGAAAAACCTTCATAAGCATCAACAAGCTCCACGATGGTCATCGCACCCATCAAGAAGAACAAAATGCCGGCAATTTCCGCCAATGAATGCCCTAGCTGGCCTTCAACAGCCCATTCCGTCATGAACGTATGAGTGTAGGCTCCGTGATCACCATGATGCCCGATTTTGTCCGCAAACCAATGTGGAATGCTTCCTTCCGGTACAAGTGACTCGATACCAAACATATAAATCGACCAGCAAATAACCCCTGTTAACAGTGCAGATGCTGCTTTGTCGATATGCAGTGGATGTTCAAACGCAATCAGTAAATAACCGATGACGAATGTAATAATGATCGCTGTGGCCATCTTCGCTTTGCCATCCTTTCGATGGTATTGGACAATTGGAGTGCGTGCTCCGGATTCGGTTGCCCATCCGAAATCCCAGTCCTAGTACTGGAGATTTGAAACCGTACAACTGAAATCGTTGACGTCAAACGCCCATTTTGAAATTCTTTTAAACCGTCCAAGTGGTGGAACAGCCTGTAACGATTGAAACGTTCAAGAGGTCTCGCCAAGATATGCGAAGCGCTCATGAAAGCGAAGTGGAATTAACCGTCTAAAGGATTTGTAATTAGTTGTTGCTATCAAATCCTGCTGCAACAGTCCAACGACGCAGGAGCGTCTTCGAGAGGATATTGATCAAGCCGAACATGGTTACGCCCAATAAAGTGCTGACCAAAACTGCAGCCATCAATGCATCGGTCCTCTGTAAACTCTGCCAGCCGGTCATCAACGTCCCTAGGCCGTCGTACTGCCCACCGTTGCCGACGAAAAACTCACCCACGATCGCACCAATCACAGCCAGTCCACTGCTCACTCTTGCACCCAAAATCAAATTGGGAATGGCTGCAGGTATCTGCAAACGAAATAAAATCTGCCAACGATTCGCTCCATAGAGCTGAAACAGTTCCAGCAAGTTGCGATCGATAGAAAGTAATCCCGAAGTGACGTTGGATACGACTGGGAACAAACTGATGATGAAAGACACGATCACAATCGTCCGAAAATTGTAGCCCGACCAGATAATCAACAATGGAGCGATCGCTACGATTGGAACTGTCTGCAAAAAAATGACATACGGAAAACATGCTGCCCTAAGCCAACGCGATTGAGCAAACAATATGGCAATGAAACTACCGAAGAACAAACTGGCTAACATACCCATCAATGCGGCTTTACCAGTCGCAATAAATCCCTTTTGTAATGCTGTTCCATTTTTTTGAAACGCTTCCCATACCGCTTTGGGGCCCGGAAGTATTACTGGGTGAATTTGCGCAAATGAAACGATGGCTTGCCAGAAAAGTACCAAAAAGACGAGTGATAAGATGGGAGCTAGGAGCGTCACTTGCCAGCGTATCTTTTCGTTCCGCATCATGTCGTGGACTCCGCCAAAGTTCCAGCGACCCGTCCATACAAAGAACCGAATTCTAGGGACGAGCGAATCGCTCGGTTTCGTGGGAATTCCCATGGAATATCCAGCCATTGGGAGATCTTTCCTTGTGACATCATGGCAATGCGATGACTCAAGAAAAGTGCCTCACCGATATTGTGCGTCACGAAAATAATCGTTCGCTTCCGATTTTGCCACAACTCCAATAGCAACTCGTTGAGTCGTGTGCGCAACATGTCGTCCAATGCCGCAAACGGCTCATCCAACAAGAGCACATCTGGCTCCGTCACCAAGGCACGTGCCAGGGACGTTCGCATCCGCATTCCACCAGAAAGCTCGCGTGGGAATTTGTTGTGATGTTCTTTCGGCAAGCCAACTTGGGTCAATAAGTTGTCAACGCGAGCCGTCGTTTGGGCATTGGACTCTTTCAGCAATTGTAGTGGCAAAGCAACATTTTCTTTAACAGTGCGCCATGGAAGGAGCGTTGCATCTTGAAAGACAAACGACATCGACGAGGCTTTAAGTGCACCGGCGTTACCCAACTGAATCGTACCGGCTTCAATGGGTTGTAGCTTCGCAATCGCCCTCAACAAAGTACTCTTGCCACAACCCGACGGACCCAAAAGCGAAATGATTTCGCCACTGTTGATATCAAGATCTAGCTGATTAAGAATGGCTGCGTTGTTTCCAAATGCAACCTTTACGCCACGACATACGACACCCATCTCATTGTCTTGATTTTTCGTTCCAGGCTCATTCGCTCCACTTGAGTGATTCATTCAAGATAACTCACAGTGGAAAGTGGTGTAAAAATCATGAAAACGTATCATGGGATGGCTGGGTAATTTCGATAATATAGGTACTTAGGGAGGACGGGATGTCCGACCAGGTGGCATGTTCGAGATCGCCCTAACGGTGAGACGTAGAGCGGTATCGATCAGGATTCAGACCTTTATCATACGACCAAGCTTGTTGGCAACTTTGACAGTGGAATGCGGTGGGCTTCACCGGTAAATCTCTGGGGATTCATTTCATTGTCAACCAAAGTTGCTAACAAGCTTGGTCCACCTTTACGATAGTAAAGAAGTCAAGCCACTCTATCGCCGGGAATTTTTCAGGTAAATTCTCTTAGGGCGTTTTTCGTGCGCGCAGACAATTCGACCCACAGAACTTACTGCGGTACGGTTGGGGCCGAGATCTTAAAGAGAGCCGTTTGGTCCAGTTTAAATCCTCGCAGCACTCCCTGGCTTCCTCCCGCCAAGATACGCTGCCCATTGCGATCGATCGCAATACCAAACGTATAGTCCGATTCGCATGCATAGGCATTGTGCTGCCCCGCATCATTCGTATTGCGGCGTGTGACGGGCTGTGTCGAGGCGGCAACCAGCATATGGTCCAGCTGAGCGACATACAGAGCGGCATTCAGTTCGGCATCACCCAGGTCAACTGTTTTGATTTGCTGGGCGGTTACGACATCCCACAATTTCGTCGTTGTGTCCGCAGATGCGGTAAGCAATTGACGGCTATCACATTTCCAACTGACCGAATTCACATGATGGGTATGGCCTTCGAGTGTTTTGTATGGTTCAAGGCTCTCTGCCTGCCAAAGTTTTGCCATACGATCGGCACCGCCGGAGGCCAAATATTTTCCATTAGGCGAATAGGCCAATGAAACAACCACATCGCTATGGGCTTCCGCTTTCGTCAGAACGATCTGACTGGTAGCGATGTCGAAAATATAAATCGAGCCGCCGCGACTAGGCTCGCCGCACCCGATAGCGATCTTTGTTCCGGTAGGATTAAAGGCCAACGACAAAACGCGATCGACAAAAGGCTGTTGCTCCACAGGATTGCCGATTCTTGTTACGAGATCCCAACCCGTTTGCAAATTCCAAACCTCAGCTTTCCCATTGGCATAACCCACCCACCAACGTTGATTCCCTAAACTCTTGAGGCTCACGGCATCTTTAGCTTGATCTGCAATGGAGCAAACAGTTTGGTTGTTCGCGTCAAGAAGTGACAGAGTTCCCTTGTTGTCGACGATAGCACGCCACCCTGCACGATCGCGATCTGCTCCGATTGCTACTGGCTTATAGATTCCCGTACCGACTTGCGTTTGAAAATCGGCAAGTACTTTGGCCGATTGTTCTGCGAGTTGTTTCTCTTGGTTGGTTACTCCCTCGAGCATGGTGATTCGCTCTTTTAGGGCTACGATTCTTTCATCGGCGCGTTTTAGCGTATCTTTGGCCGTTTCTAATGCACCTTCCGCCTTTTTTACTTTCTCGGCAATCGCCATGTCATCAGGCTTACCTGCGAGTTCTTTCTTGGCTTCATCAACGGCCGTTTGGCTCTTGGTCAATTCGCCATCCAACGTTTGCTTGTTGGTTTCTTCACCCTTTAACTCGTCTTGAGCAGCCTTTACATCCGCTTCGGCAACTTGCACATGACGCGTCGCAATTTGCGAGTTCCATTGCAAATTGGCAACTTCTGCATCTGCATACGGACTATTGGCAATAGCACTCAAATCGATGGGGGTTTTCAGTTCTGGTTGGTTCTTGTGAAGCAACACAACCAGTTCATTGGCGAGATCCGTGGCTGCGACCGTGGCCACGGGAGCCGCGTCGACCGCAGGTGTAACAAAAGCTTTGAATTGAAAACGTTCGAAATTGCCACCTCTCAAGGCGGCCACATCCCCATTGCCCAGAGCGAACAATTGTTCTGGTAGTGCCGCCACGCGACCAATGACTTGGATTTCATTAGTCCCTAAATGATAGGTTAGAACAACTTGATCCTTGCGACAAATGGCTAAGATCGGTTCGGTCGGATGAATGTTTAATGCATGTATTGGCTGAGTGAGCAGCAAATTGTTGGGATGGATAGCCGCACCCGTTGCGCGATCGAGCACGCTGAAGCTTCCATCGTCGCGCACAAATAGTGCATGTGTCGCACCGACGACCCATTTTCCAGGTTGAGCGGACTCGATCGCCCATTGAACTTCGCGTTCCACATTCTTCTTCTTCCAAAGTCGAAATGTGCGGAATCCGCCGGTGGCAATCAGAGTACCATCTGCGGACATAGCGATCGATTGCACAAAATCGATATCGGTCGCTTTGATTGCGGTTCCCGTAGATGGATTGACCAATTGTGGATCAAGTAACCACGATTCTACTTCGCCACCAGGCACGCGAATGACACCAACGCGATTGCCCCACGCCACGGCCGCTCGTGAGCCATCGGTTTGCATGGCAATGGACTGGATCGGCAACTGATCCGCCGGGAGATCGCGAAATGCCATGGTAACTTTAGGTGCATCGACCCATTTTGCCCCGCGGTCGATCCAGCCTGCTAACAACTGAATCTCTTCTTCGTTTAGCGGTGACGCATTGACTTTATTGTCCGCAGGTGGCATCGCAGGTTCCGCTTTGCGGGCCGAAATTTGCCACAGCCAACTGTCGGCGTGTTTGCCGGGAACAATTAGAACTTTGTCATTATGAGTTGCCATGAGTTGCTCACGTGTCTCGATAACGACATCAGCTTCAGCTGTACTCGAGTTGTGGCAAGCCAGGCATTTCGTGCGAATCAGATTGCTCGCACGTAGATCATCGGCTTGTTCATCTGCATGAGTAAGCGGATGAGAGCAGCCCAATAACACGAAAATCAAAGCCGTAATGTTGCGGTTCATGGAGTAGCAGCCTTCACTTCAAGCACGAAACTGTTGGACCAAATCGCAATGTCCTTGTTCTGGACCGCGTTTGCTTTATTGGCCTCTTCCAGTTGTTTGTCTGTTTGCATGATTCGATTGTTGAGATCCGCAAGTTTGGCATCCGCTGCCGCAACTTGGTCAGGATTACTGGCAGCGGCTGCAGCATCTTTTTCTTGCTGCGCCTGCATTTGTTTCTGAACTAGCTTCTCTTTAGTTTGTGTCAGAAAGGCCAGCGACTCTGGATTGGGTTGGAACGGAATACCGACATCACCTCGAAAGAAGAATGGATATATGCCAACCGCGTTTTCCGCGGGTATCTTCACAACCCATTCAACTTGAGTTGCATCAGGTGCAAAAGTGACTTCAGGCGAGCCCCACGGATCCGGAAGACCTTGTTGCTTCAGCTTCACTTCCGCCCCAAAACCATTATCCCGTCGCAAATTCAAGGTAAGCTTTAACTCTTCACCGGGCACAGCCACAATCCGCTGGCGTTCATTCAAGGGCTTTACGCTGCTGGCTGTTATCGAGACTCGCGGCGGTTCGTTGGTTACTCCTAGCTTCAATGCCGATGTCACACGAAAGACGGCTGGTGTATTGTTGCGGTCTGGTGAATCCCAGACGACAGCCAAGGGAACTGCCATATGTTGCAATGTTCGATCGCCCATTTTCGCTTCAGCGATAACCGTTACGTTTGCTTCAATGACAGCCGCGTCAGCAGCACAAGTTAACATCAACCAACCATCGGCGCGTCCTGCTGGAATGGTAAGTGGGCTCGCAGTTACCCCCATAGGTAGCCCTTCCGCTCGAACGTCGATCGATTCGTTGAAGCCATCTTTACGCACAATTTGTACTTGGATCGGAAGGCTTATGCCACGCACTAAATTGAGAGCAGCAAAAGGGGTTTGCTGGTCCCCTGCCCGCTTCAATTGTTTGAACGCGACGAACGGTTGGAAGTCAGGATTCGAAGGACGAACACTTAGGTGATATTTGGGAGGTGATCCCAACAGCGAGCGATATTGGTTGCGAATGCGAAGACAATAGGTTCCCGATTCAGGTGCCGTAAACTCGCCGATAGGATCATCGCTCATCAGATCGAACTCACCCCGTCGAGTATTTTCGCGATTCGGTGGATCGTCGAAGGTTGCTAACCATTGAATCGGTTGATCGGCAGCGGTGATTCGACCCAAAGCTACTATGGCATCGGTTAACTGTCCCAATTTTGCAGCAGCTACTTCGATCACTAGCTTGGTATCTTTCTCCGCTTGAAACTTAAAATATTGGTCTTGGGCTTGTTCGGCAAAACGAGAGCTAACCTCTGCAGGTAGCTCAATGGGAGTTGGTGCACCAGCTTGCGTTGAGACTGCCTGATCGGAAATGATCTTCGCGCTGTTGGATGCAAGCTGAATGTAACGACTGAATTCATTGGGGCGAGGCACTTCAATCCATGGAGTCGTCGCTTGCATAGGTCGTAGCAATGGAGGGCGACTGCTTTGCCAAGCTAAAACGGGAGATTCAGTTAGTGCCAAACTGCCAGTGCCAAGCTCGACAGAGCTGCGCGGAGCACCGGGTTTAAGAGTTTGGCCGATTCCCTTCCATGATAAGGTGCTAGCTGCAGCTGCAATCGAAGGGGAGATATCTTCAA
>JBILTA010000178.1:0-8913 GCA_044371785.1 Pirellulaceae bacterium
GAACGCCTGCTTTATCTGCTGGCCGAATCGCTTCGTCAATTGCAGATGGATCGTTATGTGGCAGTCCGGTACTGTGCCGACGCTTTAGAACCGACAACGGCTGGGATTCTGCAGCGTCTCGGTTTTCGTTTGCGACAAAGCGGAATGCGATTCCGAAAGCCGCTCTCCAAATAGTATCACTGAACTTATCTCTGATGTGTGAGCGAAAAACAAGCCTGTTCGTTCAAGCAAGCGAGTAATGGAATGCAAATAATCTGGGTCACTGATCCGCACTTGAACTTTGCTCGCCACGACGTTTGGGAAGCCTGGATTAACTCGATACGTCTGGTCGCCGGTGATTGCCTGCTTATAACGGGTGATATTAGCGAATCAGATGACATCGCTTGGCAATTGCAGCGAATTCAAGAGTCCATTGCGGTTCCATTGTATTTTGTTCTTGGGAATCACGACTATTACGGAAGTCGAGTTGAGGTTGTACGAAATGAAATGTGCGCGTTGACTGACGAGAGGCCTGCCTGCATTTATCTAAATCAAGGCAACTTGGTATCACTGGAAGATGATTGGGTCTTGGTTGGCAACGACGGCTGGGCAGATGGCGGATTCGGAGATGCACTATCATCACCAGTACGATTGAATGATTTTAAACGCATCAAAGATTATGGTGGAATGGATTTGATGATAGATTTGGAGATTATGAAGGATTTGGCGTTGCAATGCTCGAACGGCTTACGTGAAACACTAGATCGCGCATGTCAAAAGTCTCAACGCATTCTCGTGGCCACACATGTTCCACCCTTTCGCGAAGCTTGTTGGTACGAAGGACAAATCACAGATGATGATTGGGCGCCCTATTTTGTGAGTCGGGTTATGGGAGAAACTCTGCTCGAGTTCGCTGGAAAATATGGGGAGCATCTGTTTCATGTGTTATGCGGGCACACTCATCACGCCGGTACGGCCCGTCTTCGAGAAAATTTGACCGTCTGGACGGGCGCTGCCGAATATGGTCGCCCTTCCATTCAAGACGTCATCGATACGCACTCTCTTGCTGACCAGTTAAGGGGGCGATGATACCATTGCTCGCCTGGTGCCTTGTGAGCTCACCTGCGATTCTTGCGTTGTCATTGTGGATACTAAGAGCCGATGGAACTTCCCGAAGTCAGTGAATTTGTTAAAGACCTGCTGATCATATTGAGTGCAGGTTTACTCGCCGGTATCGTTTGCCGCAAACTGAAGCTCTCGGCGCTGATCGGTTATCTGGTCGTTGGGTCGATGATCGGAGTTGGAGGGCTAAATTGGATTCCTGCCGAAGACCATCAGATGGAATTGTTGGCTGAAACAGGTGCGTTATTCCTGCTGTTCGCCGTAGGAATTGAATTCTCGCGCAGTGAGTTGGCTAAATTAGGAAAATACCTGATTTCAGCTGGCCCGATTCAAATGATTGCTGTCGCTGTTCCGCTGACATTCGTCGCCCACTGGCTAGGACTGGAATGGAACGCGGCGATCCTGGCTGGCTGTGCTGGGGCATTAAGCTCTACCGTTCTGGTATTTCGGGCCTTGATCGAAATCGGTCAAACAGCAACTCCCCATGGATTACGAGCCCTCGGTGTTTTGTTGTTTCAAGACATTGCACTGGTGCCACTGCTGTTATTGGTTCCTTTGTTGATCGGCGGTGGAGAGCCTCCAACCACGCTAGATTACGTTGAGCTCGGACTCAAGTCGTTATTGTTCATCGCGATGGTCGTGATTGTGCGGAGTTTGCTACATCGATTTGTCATCGCCATGATGGCCGAATTGCGCAGCGTCGAGATCGTTGTATTATTTGCGCTGGTTGTTTTAGGGGGAACATGTTGGGGAGCTCATCAATTAGGCTTACCTCCGGCCATTGGCGCCTTGGCAGCTGGAGTTTCGTTGAGTGGTACTCGTTTAACCAAACAAATCGATACAATCTTATTGCCCTATCGTGAGACCTTTGCAGCCGTTTTTTTTGTGACGCTGGGAACCCTGTTACGGCCGGCAGCATTTTTTGATGAACCTGTTTTGCTCACCGTCGGTTTATTGGGGATGTTGACACTCAAGGCCCTGGGCGCCACTTTAGCTCTACGAGTTTCTGGTTTGAATTGGAAAGCTGCTTTCGGAATGGGGTTGGGACTCGCGCAGCTGGGTGAGTTCTCGTTTCTTTTGGTTTCTAAAGGCGTCAATGAAGGAATCATCAGTCACGATGATTACAATCGGATGCTCTTTATCGCATTGGGAACCTTGACACTCACTCCATTACTGCTCAAGTTGGGCTTGAAATGGACTAGTCCCGATGACCTGGTTGAAAGAGATAAGGTGCGAACGTCCGTTGTGCGCGGCGATAAACGTCGAGCCATCGTGATCGGAATCGGTCCAATCGGTAGACAACTTGCCAATCGATTGAACAATTTAGGCATCGAGTTGGTATTGATCGACTTAAGCCCCATCAACTTGCATCCCTTTGCACAACAAGGCATCAGTACATTAGCTGGCGATGCTAGGGATGCTGCCGTATTAGAAAAAGCACTAATCGCTCAAAGTGGGTTAGTTGTTGTGGCCATTCCTACCGACGATTTAGCCTTACAAGTATTGCGAAATGTTAGAAAAATGCATCGAGATGTAACGATCTTGGTGCGTTGCCGATTCGAAGCAAGTATTGGACAGTTGATTGGTGCAGGGGCTACGCACGTGGTAAGCGAAGAGCACGAGGCTTCAGGTCCCTTAATGCGCTGGTGCGAAAGTCATTTTGAGTTGCTCAAGAGTTGAACGCGGATCGGAGCGCTGCGCGAGAGCAGCAGAGTGGCACTTTTTGGGGGTGTTGGGGGGATTCCTGCCGGTTTTGGCTGGTCGTGGGAAACGAATTGGTTACCATTAAACGGTCGAGTTCTTTCCTCTCACCTGCCGGAGTTTCCTACCGTGATTTCCCGACGTCGCTTTCTCACTCAAACCGTCGTGGCTGGAGCAGCCGTTGCCGCTTTGCCTTCGCTCATTTCGCAATCTGCCATTGGAGCAGTTCCCGCTTCCAAATTGAAGTTGGGTATCCAGCTTTATTCGTTGCGAGGATTCGACGTTGATAAGGCTTTGAAATCTGCAAAAGAGCTCGGCTTTGAACAAGTTGAATTTTATAGTGGCATGTTCCCGTTAGATTCGAGCGCCGATGCCATTGCTTCGATGCGAAAGAAAGTTGCCGACTTGGGCTTAACCATCTCGGCTCACGGTGTGAATGGCTTTGGAATGGATCAGGCCGCCAACCGTAAGGTATTCGAATTTGCAAAGGCTGCTGGTATTCGCAATATCTCTGCTGACCCAGATCCCAATGCTCTAGGGTTGTTGGATGAGTTGGTGAAAGAGTTTGATATTCGCATCGCGATTCATAACCATGGACCACGTCATCGATACAACAAGGTGGTTGACACACTGCGAGCTATCGAAGGCCATGACGAGCGCATCGGGGCATGTGCTGACTTAGGCCATTACATTCGTTCTGGCGAGAAGCCTGTTGAAGTGATTCGGGCTCTAAAGGGACGATTGTACGGGATTCACTTAAAAGATTTCGCTGATATGCAAGACGTCACCAAAGGCGTGATCTTGGGTAAGGGGCATTTGGATGTTCGCGGGGTGTTCGAAGCATTGTTGTCCACCAACTTTCCTGCCGATGGTGCAGTTTCTCTTGAATACGAAGAGAACCCAGAAAACCCCGTTGAAGATATTCGTGAATGTGTTGCGGTTGCCAAGAAAGCTTTAGCCGATCTCGGATAATCAACCGAGAGGTATTTTGTAACTGGAAGCAGCTCGGAGACATTCTCTGAGCTGCGTTTATTTTGGGATGGAAAAGAATGCTGCCAGTCACATCGCGACCCTTGTTTCATGATGAATCGGCCGTGGAGCAATTTCGTAAGCAGCATCGAATCGATCCTGATCGAATTCGAAGGACTCGATACGCGCTGTATCAGATGTTTGACAGTTTCGAAACTGCTTTTGCGCGTTTAGGTGAGAATGAACGTAATGCGGCACTCGAACATTTCGATCGGTTGACGCTTTCCGTGGTGGAAAAACACAATTCCAATTTGGATGGCTCAACTAAATTGGTGTTGCAGACAGTCGATGGTTATCGCATTGAAACGGTCGTAATCCGGGCGGAAACTTCACGTACGGCTGTGTGTGTATCAACACAAGTCGGTTGCCAGGCAGGCTGTCCATTCTGTGCAACAGCTCGTATGAAACTCCATAGAAGCTTGAACGCCTATGAAATTGCTGAGCAAGTTTTGTTGGCAGCTTGGGAAGCTCGCGAGAGTGGTAGGCGGTTACGAAATGTTGTTTTTATGGGGATGGGAGAGCCTCTGCATAACGAGGAGCAGGTTTACCCAGCGCTTGATTTGTTAATGGCTCCAACCGCATTCCGAATTCCGCCGAGACGTATCACTGTTTCTACGGTTGGAGTTCCCGATGCCATGATTCGTTTAGCGGATCGATTTCCGGGGATCCAAATCGCATTGAGTTTGCACAGCGCGATACCGGAAAAACGTCAGAAGCTTGTCCCGTGGACCAGACAAATTACTTGGGAAGGGTTGCATTCAGCGCTGCGAGATATTGCAAATCGACCACGACTGTTTCGTGAGCAGGGGCCAGTAATGATAGAGCACATTCTGATCCACGAGTTAAATGATGGAGAGGAAGATGCTGATGCTTTGATCGAATATCTGGAAGGCATTCCCTGTATTGTGAACTTGATTCCCTATAACCCGATTCCGACGATTGGAGCTTGGGAGTCAACCCCACGTGAACGGCGAGAAGTGTTTTGGCGCAAGTTGCGCGAGGCGGGTATTTTCACCACATTCCGATATTCGATGGGAAGTGATGTTCAAGCCGCCTGCGGACAACTCGCACAGCCCGTAACACCAATTAGCACGTAGAGTTTACTTCTTCATTTTGTCCTTGAAGACCTTCTCAAACTTTTCAAGCTTGGGCGTAATCACCAACCGGCAGTAACCTTGACGTGGGTTATCGTTGAAATAGTTTTGGTGGTAATCTTCGGCGACATAAAACTCGGAAGCGGGACTGATTTCGGTAACGATCTTGTTATCGAAGATTTTGGCGTCGTCCAGTTTCTTTTTATAGAGTTCCGCTTCATCTTGTTGTGCCTTGGAATGGAAGAAGACAACCGATCGATATTGAGTACCTTCATCTGCGCCCTGGCGGTTTAAGGTAGTGGGATCATGTGTCTTCCAGAAGATTTCCAGGAGTTCCACAAACGAAACCACGGAGGGATTGTATTGAACTTGAATTACCTCTGCGTGACCGGTCAGTCCTGTGCAAATATCTTTGTACGTCGGGTTCTTGGTAGAGCCGCCCATGTAACCGGAAGCGACCTTTTCAACCCCTTTTACTCGCTGAAAAACGGCTTCGGTACACCAAAAACAGCCTGCGCCAAACGTTGCGGTTTCCAATTTCTTCTCCTCGTCTGTTTCGGCCTTTTCTGGGCTTCCACCAGATTGCTGGGGAACTGCCCAAAGGGAGGCGGTGAAGACCATACACCAACAATATGTCAACAGGGTCAGGCGGAGCCAAGGGAAATGCCAAGAACGGGAGGCTGACTGGATTGTTTCCATATTACTTCCTTTATTGTCACAGTTAGGCAAGCAGGGGCCGATTTCGAGGCGGGGGCGAATGGAATAGAATGGAGATCTCGATCAGGCACAACTTTAATTTTACAACGCTTTAAATTTCCGACTTCTTAACTCGCTCAGTGTTTAACCAAGTTCGTTTCAATTCGGCTTACGCTCCACCGGAGGCGGTTTTTCAACCGACCATCTTATGCCTCAGTTCCTCTCGCCTCAAATCTTTTCCATTCGCATCCCCTTCTATTGTAACGCACTCGCACAATTTGTCACATTCGGTCTGCTCGCCAACCTGAATAATGTCTGTGACGCCCAAGAACCCATCTTTAAAAAACATGTCCTCAGCCAAGAGTTTTACGCTGAAGGGGCGGCGGCGGGGGATTTTGACGGCGATGGATCGGGAGACGTTGTGGCTGGGCCATGGATTTACTGGGGCCCGAAATATCAAGATAAGACGGCGATCTATGATCCTAAGCCGTATTCAGTCAATGGTTACTCCGACAACTTTTTCGCCTTCATTGATGACGTCGATCATGATGGCGATCGAGATATAGTCTATGTCGGTTTTCCAGGTGCTCCTGGGTGGTGGCAGAAGAACCCTGGGCCTGGCGATGCGCGTAAGGGGCCTTGGGAACGATTCGAGACCATTCCTATCGTCGACAATGAATCGCCAATCTGGGGCGATCTAACGGGAGATGGTAAGCCCGAATTGATTTGTGCAATGAATGGTGTCTATGGTTATACCGAAGTGGGAACTGATCCAACCAAACCTTGGAGCTTTAAGGCGGTCACACCCGTAAGAGGCTATCAACGATTCACTCATGGTTTAGGTATCGGTGATGTGAATGGGGATGGACGCACAGACATCTTAGAGAAAGATGGGTGGTGGGAGCAGCCTGCGGATAGGACTCAAGTACCCTGGCCTTTCCATCAAGTGGCATTTTCTGGACCTGGTGGAGCCCAGATGTATGCGGTTGATTTAGATGGTGATGGAAAGAATGAAATTGTCACCAGTTTGGCTGCTCATGGCTTCGGTTTGGCCTACTACAAAAGGACCGATGACAAGGGAGATCAATTCACCCGTTTTGATATCATGACGGAGCGAGTTGAAACCAGCCCAACAGGTTTGGCGGTTTCTCAATTACACGCGATTGATATAGCGGATATCAATCGTGATGGCATCCCCGACATTGTGACAGGTAAACGATGGTGGGCTCACAACGGTGGTGATGCGGGTGAAAATGAACCAGCCCTACTCATTTGGTTCGAAACGGCTCGGACACCCTCGGGCCTTCGATTTGTGCCGCATGTAATCGATCGCAATAGTGGTGTGGGCACCGAAGTGATGGTTCACGATATCAACAATGATGGAAGAGGTGATATCATCGTTGGCAATAAACGAGGCGTCTTCGTGCATCTGCAAGTTGAAAATGCGACTCAAGTGCCCGTCGCAGTAAGTGAACTTCCAGCGGCCGGCATGACGGTTGCGATTGATGATGGTATCGGTGGTTTTCGGCCATCTGTTGATGGGAAAGTACCATTGAATCTTGACTTTGAAACCGGTGACCTAAGCGATTGGGACGCGGATGGCGGAGCCATGATTCGCCAGCCTGCTAACATGGATGAGCTACAAGTGACTCAGCCAAAGTTGGTGGCTGGTCAGCAAGGCAAAAACTGGATTGCTACAGAGAAGTTTATAGGTGACAAAACGGTAGGCGAATTGAAAAGCCGAAGTTTTAAGATCACTCATCCGTGGGCTTCATTCTTAATTGCAGGTGGTGAAAGCGAAGCAACTTTTGTCGAATTACGTGAGGCCCAAAGTGGTACCGTTTTGTTTTCGGCGACAGGCAAGAACCAGGATGACTTACGCCGCGTAGTGGTAGATTTGTCCTTGCATCAAGGAAAAGAAGTCGTGCTCCGTATCGTCGATCAAAAGGACAATGAATGGGGGCATATTGCGTTTGATGATTTTCGATTTCATGCCCGTGAACCTAAGTTGGAATAACGTATAAGGAAGTTCAATCACATGAGCGATGTGAAAAAAGGTGAGCCCGATTACAGCGTCATGCCAGAAATGTTGGAACGCTGGAGTCCGTATTGTTTCGACGATCAGCCTGTACCAGGTGATTTGTTGTTGCAATGTCTTGAGGCAACGCGTTGGGCGGCCTCCAGTTACAATGAACAACCGTGGTATTTTCTGCTGGCAGAGAAGAATAATTCTCCTACCTTTGAAAAAATGTTGGGCTGTTTGCTGGAAGCGAATCAAGTCTGGGCAAAATATGCGGGGGCGTTGTTAATTGCCGTCAGCAAAGAAAATTTCTCGCATAACGGTACTCCGAACCGAGTTCATGCGTACGATCTAGGGCAAGCTGTTGCACAAATGAGTCTGCAAGCGACTGCCGTTGGCCTGCACGTTCATCAAATGGCAGGCATCAATCTGAGTCGGATACGACAGGAGTATTCGATCCCCGATGGTTATGTGCCACAAACAGCCGTTGCAATTGGATATGCGGCCCAAGAACCGATGCCTGGTCAGGAATCGTTTGCAGGGCGTGATGCTAAACCTCGAACTCGCAAGAAAATCACAGAGTTTGTTTTCAGCGAGAAGTGGGGGACTTCGTTTTTAACGAAGTGATATCGATCGATGACGGCCCACCAAGCTGATTGGCAGCGGTACTGGGAAAGACAACTCGCTCAGATCGAGTTTGAAGGAAGAAGGCGTCGCCTGAGGGAGTTCGTGCGCGATAGCGACTTGCCTGGAGAGTTGAATGCGCTCGATCGACGACTCGTCAACTTCGGTTCGAACGATTACCTCAACCTGTCATGCCATCCCGAGATTGTCAAAGTCATCCAGGATGGTGTAGGGGAATATGGATGGGGGAGCGGAGCTAGTCCACTGGTAACTGGACGTACTGCAGCGCACGCACAGCTTGAGAGAGCATTAGCAGAGTTCGAACATTCGGAAGCCGCCTTACTGTTTTCGTCCGGTTACTCCGCGAACATGGCGGCGATTGTCACCTTGGTGGGGCGAGGTGATGGAATCTTCAGCGATCAATTGAACCACGCGAGTTTGATCGATGGCTGTCGACTTTCGGGCGCAGAGATTTGCCGCTATCAACATGTCGACATGAATGATCTTGCCGAACAATTGGCGGCGCATCGTAGCCGCTTTGAACGTGCCATCATTGTGACGGATTCGTTGTTCAGTATGGACGGCGACCTCGCGCCTATCGCGGAAATCTGTGAACTTGCAGAACGCTATAATTGTCTAGTGGTTGCC
>JBILTA010000179.1:0-8870 GCA_044371785.1 Pirellulaceae bacterium
ACGAGCTGCTATTTTCTTTAGGGCCGACTCGCGCTGTTCTACTGGATGCATTGCAAAATGCCGCGTGAAGCGATCCATGGGTACCGAAGGTGTCACCTCGTTTTTTAACAGTGCATCCACAATCAACTCTGTCAATGCTTGGCGCTGATCAAGTTCAAGGATCGTAAGCAACGAAGAAATTTCCATCGGCCCAATAGCTGCAAGTTGTGACGCCAATTGATCGCGCTGATCGTCCGACAACACCCCACGCCGCATCGCCTCAATCGCCAATCCACGCTGCGCGACGGTTTTATCACTCCCCAACTGTTGCACCAATTCATTGAACTCGGGCTCGCTAATGACGTGAGCATTTACTGGAAAGGTTGCCAAAATCTCTATTGCCAGGCTCCGCTGGTCGCTTGATCCTTCAAGTAAACGATTCAACCAAGCCGCGAGTTTCGTTTGTGCCTCTTCCGCGACCTTGCTTCGCCGAATCAGCGACAGAATCAAGCTACGATTGGACTCCACACTCTCAGCCTCACCAATCTGCATCAAAGCGTCTAACCACTTATCGGACAGTTCGCTCGCGGGCAGGGTTACCAATACAGCCAGCACTTGCGTGAGATTCTCGCCTTGCGAATGATTTTTAACAAGATAATCTGCCAAGGCGTCCGACAGACGCGACTTGCTCATACACAATGCGAGTAACGCTCGAAGTTCTTTTTCAGACGAACGAAGACCAATAGCCAGCACTTGAGCCAACCTGTCGGCAATCTTCTCATCCCAACCATCGCTACGTGAAATCAACCACAAAGCGGTCGAGCGGGCATATGCTTGCTCTTCGGCTGAGCCATCCTTCTTGGTAAGCAATTCGAAGATGGTATCAAACTCAAGCGACTGAGGATGTAAGGCATGTAAAGCTTTGCAGTAAGCAGGCAAATTGGTTTTGCTCTTTAGCAAGAGTTTCGCCAACTCAACATTTCGGGATTCGATGACCGCATAGATCAACGCATGTTCTAGCAAACGATCATGGTAAACTTCTGGAATTTCCGAAAAGGACTTGAACACCTGATCGGCTCGCAGGTTCTTCGCCTTCGCCAACATTCGTCCGAACCATTGCAAGCTAAGCCGTAACTCGGTCGCAGAAGTGATACGGTTTCCTTCTTTGCCAACCAATTGAACGGGCGAATAACGCCGCGTCGATAGAATTTGCAAAGCGGTTTGACGAATTCGTGTTTCGGGCAGTAATAACATCCTCGCAACTAAATCGAGAGTCTGATCTTGTTCGCTGCGAGCCAGCAACCACAACAATTCTTGACGCAATTCGATCGATCGACCTTGATCGGCAATTGTTTGAGCAATCGGTCCCAAAGCTTCGGCGCCACGTCGCTCCAGTTCAGCAACAGCCTGTTTCGATATACCGATTCGCGAATCTTCGACGCGATTGATGACCTCACTTATGCCAAGCTTTTCCCAAACAATTTTCTCTTTGGCCATTGCAGAACGCAACGAAGAGTCTCCTTCACGTTCCAAACGATAAATACCACCCGAGGCTGCGCTTTGATCCAGGTGTGACGTGGGGCAACAAAGTCGATACCAACCGCCAGTATCCACGACCAGCAAACTACCATCGATGTCATGCAAGACATCGGTCGGATGAAAATCAAGGCGATCGGATTTCAATAAATCGCTATCCGTTGTGATAAGGCCGGACTCGTGAGATTCCAATCGATGCGCGGTAATCTTCTGTAAATTAAAATGTGTCGCTACCAATGCGCCGTTGAACTCAGCTCCCAAAGAACTGTTCTTGATCGACATTAAACCCGAAGGTGCCGCTGGTCCAAGATGCGTCATGATGGGCATCAAATCGCCGGTACGAGGATGAGAGTGAATAACGCCGTGATCCTTCCCATACACACCGCCATATACCGCATGGACTAAACCGTCTCGACGACCACCGGCAGGATGCTGCACGAAAGTGCTTGTAAAGAAAACATTCCCTGCTCGATCGAAGGCCACTTCGACGGGGTTATCCATTCCGCCCGTCATTACAGATTCGATCTTGCCACCTTCTAGCGGCCGACGAAAAATATGGGAAGCGGTTGTCTTTAAAGTGGTGCCGTCCAGCATTTCATGCGTCTGCTCCGCAAACGCTCCTTTGCACCAATAGATGAGTCCATCCGGCCCACGATACGGGCCATGGAGATCGTTGGCACATCCCGTTAGAGTCTTGCCGTCAAACCATACTTCACGAACTTCGGCAACACCATCGGAATCGAGATCTTGTAACTTCCAAATCTGTGGTGGAGCGGCGACTAGAACACCTTTGTCGATACACAAGATGCCTTCAGGAAACATCAACTTGTCGGCAAACACTTGCCGTTGGTCGTAGACACCATCGTTGTCGTTATCGATGAGCCGCACAACTCGATGTGTCAACTCTTTCAGTTGCTGCTGAACGGGATCATTACTGCCCGATGACTCTGTCACAAACAGACTACCATCCTCTGCAATGTCAGCACTGATGGGCCATTTAATCAAGGGCTCGGCAGCCACTAATCGCAAACGTGTCCCAGCTGGATGCTGAAACTGATGATTATTGAGTGGAGTGCTTACCGTGGTAGCCTCATTCGTAGGCAACGTTGTTTGACCCAACACCAACGGCTGAATCACAAAGCATACCACCACAAAGGTGAATTTCACCCAGCGACGTACCCGCATGCGCAGCGTCCTTAATTCATCTAGATTTCGAACGGAAAGTTGCTGCCAATGAGTTATCGATTAAACAAAAAGGCGGGGCTATTCATCAGCGCCCAAGCCAAATCTTGAACACCAACCGAGCGGCGATTTTGGCTTTCAAAGCGAACTTGAGCGACCGTTTCTCGCAACGATTTCCATTCATCATCTAATGGTTCATAAGCTTTCTTTAGAGCTTGCCATTGATCGTCTGTACGGCCTTCGGCGGGAGTCTTGATGGCAGCAACCAAAGCTGCATCCAAACCTTGAACGAACTTGCCCATCTGCTGAGACATCGTCAATCGGAACTTGCCGATAGAATGTTCTTTACTAGGGAACTGCTGATCCATTTCGATGGTCACGATCCACTCGGAATCACCGGAGAGGGCCTCGCTAAGCAAGAAGATTGCCTCATGTGGTTTGCCGAACTGAGGCGACACGCCCCACCCCGAGCCCGTATTACCATCAATTGCACCTTTAACTTCCCAACCCGCTTGGCTGAAATCGGCTTGAGGTTCCATCAAAGGAATCACGACCGTATCCATGGGCTTGTCAGCTCGAGCTGCCTTAACAACAAACTCGCTCAACACAAAGTTTCCATCGCTAGCTCTACCAGGTCCTTGCTGAGGTAGAGACGGATCAGGCAATACTTCCAAGCGAAGTGCCGATAGCTGCTTCACTTTGGTACGCATAACATACTTATCAAAATGTTTATTTCCTGATACCAGGAAACTTCCATCGTCATTGAGCGTCATCATTGCCCCAGCTGTTGACGAGGCATCATTCCAGTTAATCGCATCCCACTTGGGTTCAACCACAAGGCTCTCAGCCCAACTCTTGATACGTTCTTTAAGTGGACCACTTTCGAAGGCTGTCAACTTTGCTTCATATTCAGCGAGATCACGTCCTGGTTGCTGCAATGATTCCAAGGCCACTTCAGCTTCCTGTAGTGTCGGACGCCGTCCCAAGAAACGCAAGAAGACGTTTTCTACAACCTTCGAATCATCCATCTCCGCAGCAGCCATTTGGTTTAATGCTGAATTGGGCTGAGTCAGGGCGGAAGCGACGGTTTCTCCGTTAACCAACTTGATGATCGGTCCCAAGACAACACTATTGGTTCGTTCGCATTCACAGGCGCTTTCACGCACAGGGCGGCCAAAGTCGTCCAAGAAGGGCAAACTAACTCCAGCGTCTGGCAATTCAGTGGCTCGAGTACCTGGTGGCAGATTGGCAATTTGCGTCGTCGACCCGGTCGCTTTGAAGATTGAATCATAAAGCACTTCAGCAGGTAAGCGTCGAGCTAGTGCGTGTGAGTAATTGATCCCATCATCCGCATTGGACTCATTGGTTTGCAACGACAGTTGATAGGTGCGTGACTTGCATATAGTCTTGATCAGGTGTTGTGTATCGAATCCATGTTCGATGAAATCTTTGGTCAAGGCATCCAATAAGGCAGGATTTGTCGGCGGATTTCCGGCGCGAATATCGTCGATCGGTTCAATAATGCCAATTCCCAGCAGGTAACTCCAGACGCGATTAACATAGCTTTTGGCGAAATAAGGATTGTTCTTTGAGGTCAACCAATGTGCCAGTTTCTCGCGACGTGTAAGAGCGGTGTCGACGGCAACTGTACTCTCCTGTTCGGTAGCGAACTGATAGGGAAATTTAGGGTCAACCACTTTTCCAGTTCGTTCATTTTTAACTTCACCACCTTGTCGATCATATACGATCTCTACTAATGGCAAGGCACCCATCACCGCCGTTCCACCGACCTTTTGGCCTGAAAAACGTGAATCCTCTTTGATGGCAACATCGGCAAAGTAGGCGGCTAAATCATAGTATTGATCTTGGGTCCAGCGTTCGAATGGATGATCGTGGCATCGATTGCAATTGAAACGAATAGCCAAGAACAAGTGGGTTGTGTTCTCCATCGTTTCTAAAGGATCACGCAAGATCTTGTAGTAGGAAGCGGGTGGTGTTTGCATGTTGCTGCCACTGGCCAACAACACATCTCTCGCGAAGGCATCATAAGGTTGATTCGAAGCGATTTGCTGACGAATCCATGCGCGGAAGGATGATGCTCCCGCTTCTCCCAAAAACTTGCGATTGACCTGCAGCAGGTCCGCCCACTTGTTTGTCCATTGCTCGATGAAGGGTTCGCTACCCACCAAAGCCTCAATCAGTTTCTCACGTTTTTCTTGTGAGGGCGTTGTGTCATTGAGAAACGCGTGCAGTTCATCGATACTTGGCACAGTACCTGTGAGGTCGAGATATATGCGGCGAGCGAATTCTTCATCAGTACATAGCGCGCTGGAAGATACTTGAATACGTTTTAGTTTGTCATCAACCAACTGATCGATGTAATTGTATTGTGGTCCTGCAATCCATTGTGTGTCAGCTTTTTCAGCCATAATGGTCAGCGTGGTTGCGACATAGCGACCTTCATAGCGGACCAAAACGGGAGCTTCTCCTTTTCGCAGAAACTTGACGACTCCGTTAGGTTCCGCCGCCAATACTTCGATGTTTCCGCTTTCTACGAAGGCTTCGGATGTAACATCGCGCTTACTGCCATCATCGTAATGCGCGATGACGACCATCTGTTGTTGTTTGCCTGCTTCAGGCAATACGGGATCTTGAGGGAACACTTCGATATGTTCCACACGTGCATAGTTCATATCGAGCGGTGCGCCAGCAGCAATCCACTCTTTGAGCACTCGATAGCCGCGATCCGTATTCTTCATCAACGCTCCACCAGCGTGTGGAACTTCGCCAGTTGGTTTGAGCAGCATCAAACTTCGTTCGGGTACGGCACGGTTTAGTCGTCGCCCTCCGATATCATCAACGAGACTTAAATGATCGGTGATCGTGTCGTAACCACGGAGCGAGAGTTTGAATCCGTTTTTGCCATCTTGAGCACCGTGACATGTTCCTTGATTGCAACCGAATCGACTCATCACGGGTTGAACATCTTTACCAAAATTCATGGCGCCGATTGCGGTCGCACCATCAACTTTTACTTTGATCTCTTTTGAGAAACTGCCGTAACTTACGCTAATCGATTGCTGGCCATCAGCGACGGGCTCCACGCGACCTGAGGGCGTGATGTGCACGACCCCTTGCGGCACCTCGATTTTGGCAACTGCGGTCAAATCCACCGTCAAGCCTTTGGGGAGGAGACCGGTTACGAGGATCTGCCGATAGTCAAAAGCCCCACGCAGATGGATATCGGCAGGGAAAACTTCGATCCCAGAAATTTGCTCACTCCAACTGACGTTTGACTCGGCAACGGCAGTCGTTGGCTCGTCGGCTTGAGCCGGCGGGGCAGAGGAATAGAGCGTCAGAAGAATGGCGAGAGCAAGTGATCGGGAGGGTAGGGCATCCATGGCGGCACCGCTGGCGGGAAAAAGGTGTAATTGAGCACCCTTCAGACTATCGCAAGGGGGCTCAAATTGCAACGTTTTCCGCCGTGGGATGCCGCCCAAAATTGGGGCGTTCTAAGCCTTGGACGCCAAAATATCGTCAAAGTTGCGCAGTTGATAATCGATTCCCACGTAATCGAGTACCCGGCACAATCCTCTTAGTGCAACTCCGAAACCATCCGGACCACTAAATCCGCCAAACTGCCCGCCACCCTTCACATGTGGTTCCAAGTCCAAAAAGACACCTGGAATACCACGTTTGGCAAGTTTTTTTTCCAACTTAGGGAGTTCTGTGGCGAGGTCGCGCAAGATGGCCTCGTGTCCCGTGTCTCCGACATCAGCGGGAACAAAATTTTTCAAAGAGGCTTCGTCGATATGTTGTAGACGTTGCGCCGCCGAATTGTGACGATAATCTTTGATATGTACCCAACCTAAGCCGGGTTTCATCGCTAAATACTCTGCAAACACTTCATCTGGGGTCATTCCCTGGCACACGAGATTCGCACCATCAAAGATCAGCAGCATGGCTGGATGTTTCACTTGGCGATGAATCTCAGCCAATAATTTTCCGGTTTGTCCAACTAAGTTTGCTTCGACTTCCAGACCGAAAACAACTCCCTCCGCATCGCAAGCATCGGTAATTTTCCCGAGTTGGTCGACGACTTGAGGCAAGTGATCTGTTGGGTTGGTGCCTTTGGGATGATAGAAAGAGAAACCGCGAATCAACTTGGTTTCGAAGGCCTGTGCAAGTTGGCAAGCCTTCTTTACATCCTTCTCCAGATATTGTTTGAACGGCACAAATCGGTTGGTCGTTCCATCATCCACATCCAGGAGTTTCACTTTACCAATAGGTGATCCGATCGAGGAAACAGAAATACCATACTCTTTCTGCATTGCCCTCAACTTTTGGATCTCACCCTTCGTTAGCATCATCACGTTCTTAATTCCTTCACCCACATCGATAAAGCGGAGTGAATGGTATTTCAGTCCAACAGCCGCAAACGCTGCCAACTGTTCCACAGCGGTTTTGTTGATGGCTGCTTCGTCGCTGAAGCCACTGAGTAGAACTTTGGCGTTAGGCATATTGATTCCCAAGCAAACTAAGAAGTGAATGGACAATAGTAAGGTAGGCACATCACTTGGTCGGTGATCAGGTCGACTTTACATATTTTGCCGTAATGATTGACGAGATACCACCGCGAGGCCCCCAGTTGCTGACTAAGGTAGCCGATTTCGGGGCTGCGGCGGCCACAAAATCATCGAGGATTTTGTTGGTCACATTTTCGTAGAAAATCCCTTCATTGCGATAGGCTTGAAGGTACAACTTGAGACTTTTCAATTCGACGCACTTTTGATCCGGTACGTACGTGAAGATCAGTTCGCCGAAATCAGGTTGTCCAGTCTTTGGACAAACCGATGTAAATTCAGGGCAACGGATCTGAATTTCATAGTCTCGACTAGGGTAAGAATTGTCGAATACTTCTAATTGGTCCCGATTTGGTTTTGTCACGCCCCAGCCTCTCCCGGAAATGGCCCAAAAATGCTAGAAAAACAGATTCTCTACGCGGTTCAATGAACCCAGGTATTGTGGCACGATTGCTCGGGTTGAAAAGGGGCTATTTTTTGCGGATTGCCGAGATTTACCACAGCATTCAGGGGGAAGGGCTGTTAACAGGCACCCCGAGCATTTTTATTCGCACCTCGGGTTGTAACCTGCGCTGCTGGTTTTGCGACACGCCTTTCACTTCCTGGCAGCCGGAAGGAGAGACCGTTTCGATCGACGAAATTCTGCAACAAGTTCAAAAATGGGATTGTCGCCACATTGTCCTAACAGGAGGCGAACCACTCCTTTGGAAAGAAACCGTGCCCTTGTGCGAAGAGCTGAAACGCTTAGGCAAACATATCACCATTGAAACAGCTGGGACCATTTTCCAACCTGCGACGTGCGACCTCATTTCCATCAGCCCCAAAATGGCCAATTCAACTCCAACGTTGGAACGCGACGCACAATGGCACAAGCGACATGAAGAAACACGCTTTCGACCGCAAGTCGTAGGAGAATTAATGGAGCTCGCACTCTATCAGCTGAAGTTTGTGATCAATGATTTAGCGGATGCAGAGGGTGTTCTGGAGTATTTAAAACTTTTCCCTGATATCGATCGCGAACGTGTATTGCTCATGCCACAAGGGACGTTACTTAGCGAATTAGAAGAACGTGCGAAGTGGTTGATTCCATGGTGCCGCGATCACGAGCTGCGTTTTTGCGAACGAGCTCATATCCATTGGTTCGGCAGCCAACGAGGAACTTGAGAGAAAAAGCGTATAGAATCGTGCAGCCGTTATTTTCGATCAATAGAGAACTGAAAATAAAACCGCGGCTTGCTTTCTACAACGAAAGTTAAGCCTCTTTTCAAATCTCCATCATCCACAAGTTCATCGAGAGATTGGAGTAACTTTAAGTCAGCCTCAGATTTAGTTGCATAGCGAATACTGACACCAACCTGACCGAGTGAGCTGCCTGGTCCGTTCCAATCCCAACGGCCACCTACGGCACTATCTCGTCGAAATAAGTTTGCGGGAAGCGAGGCGGCGATTTCGGGCGGCACAATACTGTTATCCACATCCTTTGGCCAAACTCCATTTTCCATGCGATAGACAGAAGCAGCTTCGTTAATCATTCTCGCTGTATTGGCAACAGACGACAATTTAGATTTGTTGGTTTGGCCTTGAACCATC
>JBILTA010000762.1:0-2721 GCA_044371785.1 Pirellulaceae bacterium
GGGCAGGTCAAGCCCAAAGCGTTTTGCCTCGTAAGCCGTCCATCGCGGTGTAGGGATCTCCATTACACGGGCGTAATAGAACGCATTTTGCTTGCTGTCGAATTCGGGGTCTTTCCATACGGCAATTAATTCTGACGCTCCGATGGTATTTTTCCAGGTGGCATTCTTAACGTCTACCGTGTCTCCGACCGGTTGTTTACAGCGTCCATCCGAACCAATTTGTCGACCATCGGAAACTGCCACATCGTAAATCTTCTCAGCGGTGGTTCCATCCGCTTTGAGCCAGCCTTTGACAATCTGAATGCGATCCAAATTTCCGCTGAACGGATCTCGAAGGGCTGCTACAAGAAATGTTGGCGACTTGCCTTCTGGAGCCTTTCGCAGATCCCCGCCCATCGGCACGCCCTTTTCATAACCGACATTGGCCGGTTGTCGTGCGTTAGCATCTTCGTTCACAAAATCCCAGCCACCAAAAAAACGAACCATCATTCGCGAACCGGTTGTCGCGTAGGCTTCTTTTCGCTTCATCGCATCGAAGATTGCTTCGCGTGTATTCTCGGTCGCCCAGACTGCTGCGTAACCCGATGATGCTTGTTGCCAGCCAAGCACTGTCAAATTTGGATCGAGGTCTGATGCGATAACGAGATCCTTCCAACGGTGAGGTTCTGGTTCGACCCCAGAATGCTTTCCGAAGAAATTATCTTCTTCAATTGAAGAAATCGCCGTGTGAGCGTCGGTGCTGCCGATCATGCCGAACTTGAACGGATTAACTCCCAATTTCTTTTCAAGCTGCAACCCGATCTTGAGTGCCGACCGGGCGTATTCATATTGCAGCATTTCCTTTTTCTTGAGTTCTGAGCCATCTAAATTTGCTTTATCCCAGGTCTCGTAATCAGCGAATTCATCGTTAGGAGACAGGAACGGATGGGCTTCCCCATCTCCTTTGATTTGAGTGGCCTCGATGAGCGGCTCCATGCGGGCACGCAGTTCCGCGATCTCACGCGTTAACGGATTACCGTCGTTGGTCAGCACGGAAAACATTCGACCATTGCTCAGATTTCCATTGTGAGGAATCGTCAGCACTTCAGCGCCAGTGTCTGCCTGAAACTTGGCCAGCGCCCGCCACAAATCTTCCGGATTTTGGCTGTCGTACTGCGAGAACGGAAGTGTCCGGCTAGCGACACTCGCGTCGCCACGAAAGATCACGTTGCGGTGCAGGTTGAAGCCACCGCGCGTTGTGTACTCGTATCCGATCAGCGCCGTAAACCGACCCGGCTCATTGTATCGATCGGCGAGTTCCGTGTAATGTTGCCAGGCTTTACGAACGGCCTTCTCACTTGCAATTGGCGGATTCTTGTCCTTGAGTGTACTGATGATTTCCATTGCCGCATTGAAGATTTGATCGCGATCGCCGGTCGTAATCATACTATGCCAACGCTTTCCTTTTTCGGTCGCCAGGATTTCTGGATCACCGCTCAATAGCTGAGGCATCAATCCATACATCTCGGCGTGATCGGAGATGACGACGAAATCGAGAGGCCGAGATAACTTGGCTCGCAAACCGCCTGTCGACGTCACTTCCTCCCCTCGGGCGAACTTGTATGCGTCTTCCTGACTGAGGCGACACATCGTACCGGCGTCTACCGAAACAGCAGTGTGCAAGTGCGTGTCGCCCCACAATACCTTGGTTGGATAGCTGCGACCGGCATAGGGTGAGAAATGAGGTTGCTCAAAACGCTGCTGAACACCTCCTTTCGTGGGGGTCTGATCCTGGGCAGAAGTTGACTTCGATAAATTCCAACTGTCCACGCAAAAGGTGGCTATTAAAATGGCCACTATCGCCGCGACTCGTCTGCGCTTCATTATTGCACCTCGAAGAAACTGTTTGACACTCTCCACTAGGTCTTATAGCAGATACTATCAGCTTTGCATTGTGCTAATCCACTGAGCAATGGCATTTTTTCGGTTATTGAGTTACCGGATAAAGGCAGCCTTCCGGCGCAGGGCTTACGCATACTAAACCGGTGGTATTCCGAGCACTTGCGCCAAGTAGCTTAGGTTCCAGCCTGCAATTCGACGTCTCATTGCGACACTATGCTTATCTTTTTGTTGCTTTAGTAGGCTTAATGCGAAGCGTTTAAGCCAAGCCAGGTTGTTGGCTGAATTGCGATTTCGAACTCGACATTCATCCTCACGGAACGTTACATCCAGGCACCAGTGCAGCGTTGATTCGATCGCCCAATGACCGCGTACATACTGACCAAATCGTTTTGCGTTTATTGGTATCGAGGATATGTAATATCGAACGTCGGAAGTGCAAGTGCCGTTCTGTTCGCTGATCCGAACTGCTACTCCGATAGTGGTTAAGCCTTGCCACTTTTCCTTCGTTGCTAGGTCGTCTGGCGCAGGCATATGATAGTAAGTGACATCGTCCACTCTACCATGGCGTCTAACTTCCTCTTGATACTTTTCAACGACTGTCGTGGCGAAGTCATTTTCGATCTGTTGCATAAAGTGTTCTTGAATGGCCTGGTGCAATAGTTCTTGATTCCCTTTTACGGCGAGGACATAGTCGCCTTTGTTGCTAACAATTTTCGAAGCGATACTTTTCAGGCAGCCTGCAGCATCAATCGTGACTACTGCGTTCTTGATTTCAATTTGATCCAGAAGATCGGGAATTGCAGTGATTTCATTCGACTTTTCTTCTGTTGCCAAATGTCC
>JBILTA010000180.1:0-8845 GCA_044371785.1 Pirellulaceae bacterium
GCCACAAAGCCAACGCCCAGGTCTTCTACAGCATCTTGTGGCAATTTCGCTTGCATAAATATACGTGCACGTTGCAAGTATTCACTTAGCAGCGAAGCGGTTAGGGTGTCAGGGCCACTTTCTTTGCTGAGATGCTTTTCTATTTTTTCTGGTGAATCGAGGCTGGTGAGACGACGGAGTGACACTCCGGGCGTTTGGTGAACTTTCGTGCGGAGAACGATGGTGCCGTTGTTGCGAATGGCTGCGCGGGCGGCATGTAAAGCTCGCGCTACGTTAGGCCAAGTCTGTTCGTTGGCTTCACCGTCGATTTCAGCGATGGCTGTATCGGCGAACTGATCCAACGTAATTTCGAGTGCCAAAGCCGAATCATTGCGCAATGTGGTCTCAATGGCATGGGGGGTACCAGCGACAATCTTTTGGATATTGCCGTTTCCATTTGGTACCACTTTGACGATGCAATGAGTACCCAGCAGCCAAGCCGCTTCTTCGGCATCGCGACAACGTTTTTGACGCTGCACGGGCGAGCCTAAGTTACTGAGAGTGCTGCAACGTCTCATGACTTCGGCGTCGGCAAAGAGCGGAAAGATGCCCGCTGTACCGAAGTAGTCAATGGTTTGTTCGCAATGATAGAGCGTAATGGGAAGTACGACGTCTGCGTCGAGCAATCGTCGATTCACGTAGATCGGTGAGGCTTCTTCACTTGATGCGGCGAGGTAACCGAGGTCGTTTTGTTCAGCTGGATTGTGAACGAAGATGGGTAGTTTTTGATGAAGATGGGGTGGCAGGTTGTCGCGGACAGCTTGCAGGGTTTCATCGCTGCAAGGGGAGAGGATAACTGAGATGTTGTCTAGTTTGGCTTGATTTGCAAGTAGGAAATCTACGGCCCCCACGATGACAGCGGAGAGAGTAGGGATAGCGGAGTCGACCGCCAGAGCGATTCGATCATCATCAACCATTGCAGCCTGAAAGGGTGGGAAATCAAGAGGCTGCGAGAGAGCTGTGGCGATGGAAGCACCTACATCCTTTACGGAAGCGGTGGGTTGCTTCAGGGTGACAATTTGGCCTGCCTCGTAAAGGGAAGGTTGGCGAAGAGTCAAGAGTTCGAGGGGTGTCATCAGGCGATCCTGTCAAAACCAATAAGTAATTCCGCTTTATTGTTGGTCTTGGGGGCAACTTGGCAATGGGGCAACCCCTTGGGAAATGTTCCGTGGATATGGGTGATTCCGAAGTTAGCGATAATGGAAACGGGGGTATTAGGATCGGACTTTTCGGCTTTGTGAAAATAATCGGAATAGCGAATCGATGATGGTTGGGAAATTTCTAGGGGTTTCTGTTGAATTGAGCCTTGGGACGTCGAACAGAGGGAATGGTTGTTGAGTTAAAGCGTTTGGTCGACCGCGACCTACCCGACACCGCAAGTTCCGGCATAGAAGCTAAAACGCAGTCGGATTGCGGGCTGAACCACTCACGGGTCAGGTCCCCAAAAATCAACGCAAACCAATTAGAAAACATTTTTTCTGGAGAGTTTCCAATGCGTTTCATTTTCTCTGCTTTGATTGCTGTTTTCGCTCTTTCTTTGAGCGGAGCTAACGCACAAGCCGGTTTGTTCGGCGGTTGCGGTCTTGGTTGTGATTCATGTTGTGAGCCAGCACCTGTTTGCTGCGAACCAGCACCAGTTTGCGATGCTTGCGACCCATGTGCTCCTAAGTGCCGTGGTGGTTTGTTGCACAAGTTCTTCCACAAGCACCACCATGCAGGTTGTGGTTGCGATGCAGCTCCTTGCTGCGAACCAGCTCCAGCTCCTTGCTGCGAACCAGCACCTGTATGCTGCGAACCAGCTCCAGTTTGCTGCGATCCATGTGCTCCTCGCCACAGCCACCTGAAGGCTTTGTTGGCACGCATCAAGGCTCGTCATGCTTCTTGCTGCGAACCAGCTTGCGATTCGTGCGGCGTTGAAGTAGCTGCTCCAAGCTGCGGCGGTTGCAACTAATTAATGAGCCCTAGGGCTCAAGTGATCAAAGGTTTTGTTCGAGAAGTTGAAGGACTGGAAAAGTAGTGGAACGGAGCGATACATGGCGGTGTCGCAACCTCACCCAGGGAGGGCTTCCTGTCTTATCGTTTTGACTCAAACTTCTAGGACCCTCTGAACAAAACTGCTCGATCCGAGGTGAAAAACCCGCTGGTTCATCTGAATCAGCGGGTTTTTTCGTTTTTTGGTCCCCATGAGAACTCAGGGGTGTCTTTCGGGTGGAACGAGTGAAAAATTCTGTTTCAAGCCTATTGATCGAACGGATTCCGGCGGAGCGGCTTGTCAGATCGCCCTCAAACCATTAGCTTCTTTTTGTTGGAGAAATCCCCGTTTCAGAAGGGCTCGATGGATTCGGGCCTATGCAAGCTTTTGTGGCGAGTTGTATTCCTATGGTCACAGTCGATCGTACCGCTTCACTCCCCGATGACCAGCGTATTGTTATTACCGGGATCGGCTTGACCTCTCCCAATGGCAATGACTTGGCGACGTACCGGAAGTCACTACTGGATGGTGTAAGTGGGGTTACCGATTACGAAATTCGGTATTTGGGTAAGACGCTGGCTGGGGTTTGCAAATTTGAAACAACCAAATACCAATCTAAGAAAGATTTGCGTCGTGGGACGCGAGCTGGAAGTGTTGGGATTTGGGCGGCTAATGAAGCGATTCAGCGGTCGGGAATTGACTGGCCGAATGTAGATCGATCCAAGGTTGGCATTTACATCGGTGTTACCGAACATGGCAACGTTGAAACAGAAAACGAAATCTACCAGATCAAACAATACGATTACGATACGCAGTTTTGGTCGCACCATCATAATCCTCGGACGGTGGCCAATAATCCGGCGGGTGAAATTGCGCTGAACCTGGGTGTGACTGGCCCACATTACACGATAGGTGCCGCGTGCGCTGCTGGTAATGCGGGTATTGTGCAGGGTGTGCAGATGTTGCGGCTGGGTGATTGTGACTTGGCGATTGCCGGCGGTGTCTCAGAGAGCATTCATACCTTTGGAATTTTTGCGAGCTTTCGCAGCCAAGGTGCCTTGGCTACGCATGAGGACCCAGCTAAAGCGTCGCGTCCATTTGATAAAGACCGCAATGGAATCGTGGTCTCGGAAGGGGCATGCCTTTACATTCTCGAGCGTTTGTCGGACGCTAAGAAACGAGGGGCGACTATTATTGCCGAGATTGTGTCTTACGCGATTAACACCGATGCTACCGACTTCGTGTTGCCTAATCCAGAACGCCAAGCCCAATGTGTAGGGTTAGCCCTGAAACGTGGCGGGCTTAATCCGAGCGATATTCAAATAGTCAGTACTCACGCGACCGGCACTTCTAGCGGAGACGCTCAGGAAAGCCAGGCATTGCGAAAGGTTTTCGAGGGTGCATCAGGCGTCCATTTCAACAATACCAAGAGCTTTATCGGCCACGCCATGGGGGCTGCTGGGGCTCTGGAGCTTGCCGGAAATATCCCGTCGTTTGACGATGGTGTCTGCCATGCCACGATTAATGTGGACAATTTGGACCCGGATTGTGCCCTAGAGGGGCTGGTGATCAATACCCCGAAAGAAATAGGGGCCGTGCGGTATATTCTCAATAATTCGTTCGGAATGCTGGGAATTAACTCCGTTCTGATCGTTCGCAAATTCTAATGCTGCCGGGGTATTCTTAGATCGCCTTTTATCGGCTACGATACGGAACCTACTGGGGCAAAGAGTTCGGACCGACGAATGCCGTCCTTCTCACCCCTCCCTTGGCTAGGGTACTTTGGCTTCGGTCGTTTTTCATCCGTTTGACCGCCGAGGCTCGGTATCCTTTTCATCGTTTTTATGTTGTAAGGATCGGTCGATGACGCCAGCTCAGATTCGTGACGAGATTCTGGATATTCTCAGCAAGGTTGCCCCAGACGAAGATCTGAGTGGTCTTGAGGATGCCAAGAATTTCCGCGAGCAGTTAGAGCTTGATAGTATGGACTTCTTGGACATCGTGCTGGAACTAAAACGCCGACATCGCGTGATCATTCCTGAGGAAGATTATGGCAATTTGGCGAGCATGGCCACCACGGTGAGTTATCTCGAACCGAAGATGAGAGACATCGTCAAAAGCTAATGTGAGATAACGGTGGAAGAGTTCGATACGATTATCATCGGTGCCGGTATGTCAGGTTTGGCGGCCGGTATCCGACTTGCTTACTTCGATCAAAAAGTATGCATACTCGAACGCCACTACACGATCGGCGGTTTGAATTCGTTTTATCGTCTCAATCATCGAGACTATGACGTTGGGTTGCATGCCGTAACAAACTATGTCGGTAAAGGGGCCAAGAAAGGTCCCATTGCCAAACTGCTTCGGCAACTACGTTTCAGTTGGGATGACTTCCAGTTGCGCCCTCAATTGGGTTCAGCCGTGGTGTTTCCGGATGCAGAATTGAACTTCAATAACGATATCGGTTTGTTGAAAGCCGAGATTGCGGCCAAGTTTCCCAGCCAGCGCGATCGCTTTGAGAATCTCCTCAAGCAACTCGTCGATTATGATGATCTCAGTGACGAGATGTTTGCGTTATCGACACGCAAGATACTGCAGGAAATTTTCACTGAGCCATTGTTGATTGAGATGTTGCTCTGCCCGCTGATGTGGTACGGCAACGCTCGAGAAAATGACATGGACTTCGGGCAGTTTTGCATTATGTTCCGCAGCATTTATTTGGAAGGCTTTGGTCGGCCTTTCAAGGGTGTCCGCTTAATCCTTAAGCATTTGGTCCGTAAGTACCGAGCTCTTGGTGGACAACTCAAATTGCGCAGCGGTGTGTCCAAGATTATCACCGATGACGGGCATGCGGTGGGTGTCGAATTAGATAATGGTACGCAGTTGAAAGCAAAACGTATCTTGAGCAGCGCTGGGGCTGTCGAGACGATGCGTTTATGCGAAGACACTTCCGAATCCACAGTGGTGCAGGCTGGCAATTTGACATTTATTGAATCGATTTCGGTACTAGATTGCCAACCTAAAGACATCGGTTTTGATAAGACCATTGTGTTCTATAACGATAGCCCTCAGTTTCATTGGACACGTCCGAAGAGCGAGCTTTGCGATGCCCGCACGGGTGTCATTTGCTCGCCGAATAACTATCTGTATGATGCCACCGAAGGTGAGTTACAGGATGGAATTATCCGTCTCACAACCATTGCAGACTATGATCGGTGGAGTGGTTTAGACGAAGCCACCTATCGTCGCGAGAAGTTGCGATGGTACGATCTCTCGGTCGCTTCGGCGGTCCGCTTTATGCCCGACTTCCGTAGACGTGTCATCGAGACCGATGTATTTACGCCCAAAACCATTCGGCGATTTACCTATCACGACAACGGTGCTGTCTACGGTGCTCCGAAGAAACAACTTGATGGCCGCACGCATTTAAAAAATCTGTTTCTGTGTGGCACAGACCAAGGTTTTGTCGGGATTGTGGGGGCAATCGTGAGTGGTATATCGATCGCCAACATGCATTGCTTGCGAACCGAATTGAGTTAGTTGTCCGCTTGAGTCGACGACGAGTTCGCGCGGGGCCTTGTCTTTACTGCAACTGTTTCATGAGCCATTGAGTGGCTGTTTCGCGTTCAGTGATCAGTCCGTCCAACTGCTTCGCCCGGAGTTCATGGAGAATTTCTTTGAATCGTGGCCCCGGCTTTAAACCGAATTGTTGAAGGTCATTGCCTGTCAACAGCGGCGGTGGGTTGAGTTGTTCAGGTGGGAGTTGACATTGAGCCTCGCACCAAGCAGTGGAACCGGTGGTCCCCTCCCCTCCCCTTTCAAAAGCGTTGGCCAATGAGAGGGCGCGAGTTGCGTATTTCGAGATCAGGATGTGCTGAATCACACTCCAGCGTTGTTCCAGTGCATTGGCCAAAGTTCTAGCGTGGCTGATTGCAAATAACGTGCCTTCGATTTCCTCACGCGAAAGTCGCAGTTGGCTGGCCAAATGATCTCCGATTTGCCGAGCATCGACACTGCCATCGAGCATAGATGGATTGGCAAAAAGAATCGCGGCCAGCGTGCTTTCGAAAAATGGCGGTGATAAGTTGTCGATGCGTTCCAATGTTCTTAACCAGATCGGTTGCTGAATAACTTGAGCGATTTGGGGTAAGAAGACCGCTAGTTGTTGTGACTGGGCCAGTAAATTGGTAGCCCAAGCTCGTTTCGGCAAGACAAACATTTTTCGCAGTTCGGCGGCGATGCGTTCAGGACTAACCCGCTCGATCTCCTGGGCATGTCGACACATGGCTTCGTAGGTTGCAGATTCGAGTTCAAGTGAGAACCGAGCTGCAAAGCGAACGGCGCGCAGGATTCTCAGTTTGTCTTCGTTGAAACGAGCGTCAGGGTTTCCGATGCAACGCAGGATTTTGTTCTTGAGATCTTCTTGGCCGCCGACAAAGTCGATGATGCGATCCTGATTTGGGTCGTAGAAAAGCCCGTTAATGGTAAAGTCGCGACGTTGGGCATCGTGTTCAGCATCGGTGAAGGTAACGTAATCTGGGTGTCGGCCGTCGGAATACGTGGCATCACTGCGAAACGTTGCGACCTCGACACGTTGTTCGGGGAACTCCTTTTTCCCTTGGATACACACAACTCCAAAAGATTCCCCAATCATCAAGGTGCGAGAGCTGCCAAAGATATCGCGTATTCTTAGAGGACCTGCATCGGTAGCAACGTCATAATCCGATGGAGGAATGCCTAGCAATTGGTCGCGCACGCAGCCTCCAGCAAAATAGGCGACGTGCCCGGCATCCGAGAGTTTTTGCGTGATCCAAATCGCGAATTCGCGTTGCAATGTTTTTCGAACCTCGGTCATGATAATAGGTTCCCCAAGTCCTATGGGAATATGTTACATTGTGGTGGCTATGCAGATTATCGAGCGGTGAGTAACGATTGCAATGTCGTTTGACTGTGGCTCGGCAAAAGAGACAGAGGAAATTGAGAATGAGTTCAGCGGGACGACCGAAGGATATGCCGCGCAAACGTGGTGCAGTGGGAATTGTCATCGAAGAGAGTGGATTTTTGGTAATTCGACGTTCTCCATTCGTTCGTGCTCCAAACTTGGTTTGTTTTCCTGGTGGAACAATCGAAGCGGGGGAATCGTCCGAAGCGGCCGTGATTCGCGAAATGCACGAAGAGTTGGGGCTGGTTGTTGACGTGCGAGAACGATTGTGGAAGAGCGTCACATCCTGGGGAACAGAACTCGAATGGTTCTTGTTGGATTGCTCCGATGCAACGGAGCCGCAACCCGATCCGCGTGAGGTTGCTGAAGTTTTTTGGGCCAAGCCACAGCAGCTACTAGTACGTGGCGATCTCTTGGGGAGTGTGTTTGACTTCTTCAGGGCGATTCGCTCTGGAGAAATCCAGCTGGGCAAGATTGACGATGGGGCCCATTGGAATCATCTGCTGAAAGGCTAATGCCTGTCGATCGGTTTTCGACTAATTCTTAGGAGTTACCATCGGGGCCGATTCAATTTTCTGTAGCTGTCTAATGACTTTCATCGACTCGACGGTTACAGCCTGAATATTGGCAACTTCCACGTCAACATCTTTAAGCAATTTTCGCAGTTCAATAAGCGCCGAAGAGCCGCTGAAGCCAGCATCTTTTGCTTTGCCGATTTCCACTTGAATTTCGTACCTTAGCCCATTGAGATCGCTAAAGACTCTTGAAGCCAGATCATGTTCGGCCTGAGCTTTGGCGAGGGCAGTCGTTTTTTCCGCGTCCGACAACGCCTTAACATCCAATGGAGTGGAGGTTTCGACGACGGGCGTTAAGGAAGTTTCTTGGGCTTTCTCGCATCCGGCGAACATGGAGACACAAAGCAGGAGGATGGCGAAGCGACAAAACATGGAAGCAGAAGCCCTATTGGATTCGCAGATCTGAAAATCACCAAGTTGGGGAGGAGTATAACATAGTTGATATCGAATTGCTCCATTCGGTTGCGAAAAAATGTACCGGTGTACTTTTGTGCTATTTGGCGTCCAGATTAACCCGCTTCGGATGCCCCAGCATCAAGCAGGCCTATTCCTGGCTAAGTAACATTTGGGGTGAGGCGGTAGAGTGCAACTACCTGATGGCGATTGAGATCATGTTGGACGTACAATTGTACGTAAAGATGTGTCGACGCTCAGCTCTTGAAGAAAAATCCACTTTCGGTGACGGTAACCTGCAATCGACCTAAGGGGATGCAGGTAGACCCGAGAGTTGGCCTGAGTGGCTATGGCTGTTGCCTTAAGGATTGAAGTTGTGGCGCTCTCGGCTTTGGACTTCCGCGAGAATTAATGGCCCAACCCAGACTTGACTCACTGATTTGGGTGGGGTGAGTCGATCGAAGGACCGATAAGGCGGCATCAGGTCTATTGTGGGAGCGTTTGATGTCGGAAATCTTTTATCAACACGATGGATGGTTGCACATTACGTCCAAGGACCTATCGGTTCCTGAACGTGTTCTCTTTTTTTCGACTAACCCTCTTTTGGCGGTAGGGCGAGTCAATTATCGTGCGGCCGTTCCACCGCCAGCCGAGTTATGTGCCACTGAATGCCAGGTCCTTAATCGTCTGAGTGAATTATTAAATCAACACATCGAACGACTTCAGTCTCGCTTCGAGAGCCTTAGTTGCCTCGATGGTGACGATGCGATCAGTGAAGGGTAGGCCGTTTCGCGAACAATCCGAATGGCCAAAGACTTGCTACGCGGGCTTCAGAGTCGCCGGGATGCAACAGAGCCTCGCGAGCAGTAGAACATGGGTGGGTAACACAGCGGCACAAACGGGGCAAGTCATCATTTTTCGCCC
>JBILTA010000181.1:0-8843 GCA_044371785.1 Pirellulaceae bacterium
AGTAAGGGGGCGTGTGTGGAAGATTGAAGGCTGCGAAAACGCTTCGAAGGTTGTATTTGAATCGCTGGTAATTGAATCTGAGAGAAGTAATTACAGTATTTTCATCCGCAAGCGGCAAAACAAAAACGCCCGGGACTTTCGTCACGGGCGTATAGGTCTAAGTCGAAATCATCATTCCAGGTTACTTTTTACCTGCGACCTTCATCTGGAAGTTGTTTGCACCAACACCATTGGATTGTTCGCGTTTCTTGCTCGAAGCAAATGCTTGAATCACATCGAGTCCCCAAATGGATGAAAGCATGAAGGATGTTGCGGCTGCTACCAAGGTCAGATTGACTCGCAAGCCGTTGCTGATCAACAGCACTACTCCGAATGCTGCCGCTAATCCGGCAATGGTCAGCTTGATGGTGTTGCTGATCGGTTTCACTTTCTTGTCGCTGGTTTTCACAGCGGCACGAGCCGAGTCATTGGCTAGTTCACGTAGTGCAGCCAAGTCGCTGGCTTTTTCGGGTGCTGAGCGGGACACTGTCACTTCGGCTTGTGGTTCTGGGGTTTCATTTTCGACCACTGCACCGTTGAGTTCGTTCCCTTCTTCATCTACCTTGGGGCGGCTAGCAATCAACGCGGCTGCTGGGTCCTGACGAGTTTTGCGGAGAGGGCTGTAAGTGTTGCGAACGGCCTTCGAGTTTGAGGATTTTGTGGGTGAAGCTTTCGCAACAGGAGCGGCAGGCGAAGCAGAAGGCTTGATCTCTTCTGGTTCATCGCCACGCATACGGGCCAGAAGCCGCTGCATATAGGCTTCTACTGAATCATCATCACCAGCGGCATTAGGTTCCGCAGTAGGTGGATTGTTGGCGGCGCTTCGGCCACGTACTGCTCCTGCTCCCAACCGCGCTGGTGCTGGCGTGGGAAGAACGATTTCAGCTTCTTCTTCGACGGGCTGTTCTTCTTCGGCAGCCTCGTGAGCTTGCTCTTCAGGTAACGCGCGGCCGATGGCACTCAAGGATGGATCAGGTTCTTCGTGGATTGCGTCTGAAAACTGTTGCAGCTTGTTGCTCCACTTTTCTTCTTGCTCATCGTCGAACTGATCTTTGCTCGAGTCGTTGTAGCTTGCTCGAAGAATATCTAAAGCGGATACGCTTGCGGGGCGTTCAGATTGTAGGTAAGAATCAGATTCATCCCAATCTTTCTGATTGAACATTGGACTTTCTGCAGATGAATCTTCGGTTTCGTCGGCTGTTTCTTTAATTAGGCCGCGGAGAAGCGGGCTGTGGCTCACATCTTCGTCCAAGCTTTCATCGGAAATCGCATTGATGTTTGGAGCAGAGGAAGCTGTCGACCAATGAGCTAATGGAGTTACTGAAGACTCTTCGTCTTCACTACTTCGCAATAACGGTGAGTAGGCATTCTCCGAAGGCTCTTTGGCACGCTGTTCGATGTAAGAGTCGGCTGTCGAATGATTGGTGGGGGATTCCCCAATCGCCGCACGTTCCTGGCTTTGCGTAAACCAAGTAGGCAAAGTGGCGGGGTTATTTTCTTGTTTTTCCTCTACAGCATTCGCATCGAAGGACTCTACATAGCGATTGTAAACCGAGTCTGCAGAATCTCGATCTGCTTCTTCGGCATATCGCTCGGTGAATTCATTGGCAGCTTGGTGATATGGGGTTGTTGCGTCTGAGTTAAAACGCTGCGTGGGTGCGTTTTGATTCGGTTTGAGAATAACAGTTTGCGGTACGAAGTCGTTGTAGTTGTCGTGCCGTGGAATATCGTCGCTAGAACTCGAATAATTTGGTTCAGCCATCGGTGAGTGGCTCAGCCGAGCGATGCTGGAACCAGTAGTATTAGATGGCGAATAAGCAGATCGATCATGAACGGTAGCAGCTAAATCGGCCAATACATTTTCGAGCTGTGTCAAACGAGCTTGAAGGGCCTCGATTTCTGGCTGTGTATTTTCGTTTGGTTCCGATACGCGATTGACTTGATCGCTCAGGGCTGCAGTGGCTGCTTCGATTTGGGCCAATCGCTCATTCGATTCTTGTTGAACCGAATCCAACTTGGAATCGAGTCCACTTCGAACATCTTGTAAGTCGCCCTGGATCGATTGCACTAAATCGACCATGCGTTCCTGGAAGCTGTTCAATTCGTCTGGCGTGACGCCAGCAGGCGTTGACGCGACAGGCAAGTTGTTGGCCAACTGAGCGTTATCTAGCTGTAGTTGTTGAAGGCGTTCTGCCGCTTCTTGTTGCAACGATTCGAGTTGTGTGAATCGTTCGTTGGATTGTTGTTGCAGCGTTTCAAGTTGTTCGATACGCGAGTCGGCCTGTTGTTGCAGGCTTTCAAAGCTGTTTTCAACGTCTGCACAGAGGTGTTTGAATTCGTCCGAGAGGGTCTGGAATTTTGAATCAAAGCGATCTTCGCGTGCTTTATTTTGACGTTCCAGGTCATCGGTCAAATTGCGAAGTTGGCTGGTGAAGTCTTGGGTGATAACGCGGCGTAGATGTTCTGTCTCGCTACGAAGCGAGTCGCATTGGCGAGAGAAATCGACCTTTTGTTCCGACGATGTGCGAGTGATTTTGTCATCGATGTCGCCAAGTCGTTGGAGCAATTGGTCCACTCGACCTTCGAGTTTCGAAAAATGTATGGCCTCGGTGGGGAGAGCGACTTGCGGGCGATTGAGTTGTGCGGAGTCGATTGCTGAACTTGCGTCAGGCATTTTCGCACCAGAACGACCCGTTTGTGTTGAGGTCGAGAGCGATTCGATTAGGAACTGATATCCAAGTAGCTCTACCCTATCGCCGACTCGAAGAGCACTTTCTTGAACGGGTTGACCGTTAAGACGCAAACCTGGGCCAAAAGACTTAATGACGGCATTGGTCGAACCGAATACCAAAAGGGCGTGAAACGATGCGATTTTGCTATCGTCCAACCAGATCGTTGCCTGCCGATCAGAGCCGATCGTGCATTTGGTGTTCTGTAGTCGCCAGCGGCGAACGACTTCACCAGCGGGGTTAACCAAACTAACAACGCCCAAATAGTTGGGGGCGATTCCTAGACTGAACGAGGGAGTCGCGGTTGAGCTGGTGGCATTGATATCATTTGGCATGGACGGGCCGTTCTCTATGTTCTTTAGAGTGTCTGATCTTTTCGCGGGAAGCCTATAAGGTGGAACTCAGGAAATGACCCGCTTCGTCTCCTATCGTCTTTTTAGGACAACATCGGTTTCAGGACGGCTTTTAAAACAGTGGAAGCTGCATAGAAGAGTAGGTTCGTTAGCGATTGTGTCGATTGTGACGATCAATTTCGGGGGGCGTTGCTGAAGTGAGGGCAATTTAGTGGATCTGTGCTCGCTTTGGGGGGTTCCGAGAGTTGCGTGAAGAGCCTGATCCGCAAACCGTCTGCCATAGGGACAAAAAGGAGCTTTTTGAAGACCTTGGAGGGCTAGGCGATTTAGGGGCTTTTGCCTCTTGGGGGAGAAATCGGTTCACAAATGGAGGGGTAGTGGATACTAGGTGTCGAATGGACAGTGTTGGGAGTCGATCTCCACTATACATTTTTGTCCCACTAAAATAAGGGAAAAAATAGTCAATGAGAAGTTTGCCAAACCACTTTCGGTTGGCGTGCGTACTATAGTTGCGTGCCCAAACGACAGGTTCCAAAAGGGAACATCCCTCACAAAGTTGTATACAAAAGGGAATTTCGAGGCGTAAAGGCAGTGGCCCAAAAACAGATCAGGCAATAGCCCCAAATACATGCTGGCCCCGTGAAACCGCTTTTCGGTAATGTGGTTCTAAACACGAGGCAACGGTGTTCGTTGGGGAATAAACCTCAACCGAAGAAAAAGGGTGGCAAACATGGCCCGAAAAGAAGCACTAAACAAACTCAAGCAAGTACTCATCGGTCGACGCGAAGCGCTGCGAGCCGCTTTAATGGGCGACCTAAGTTTGCTCAACGAGTTGAAAAACGAAGCCTACAGCGACGTATTTGATGCCGCCTTGGATAATGCCAATGACGACATCAGTACTCAATTGCTTGAAGTAGAAGCGAAAGAATTGTCACAGATCGATTTGGCGCTCGAACGAATGAAAGCTGGCCAGTACGGAACATGCGAGGCTTGTGAGAAGCCCATTCCGTTGAGCCGCTTGCAAGCTCTCCCTTTTGTGACGATGTGTATTGAATGTCAACGCGAAAGCGAAAAGCGAAGTTCTAACTCGTGGGACCGTTATGGTCGTTCCCAGAGCCATGCTTCGTTCGATTGATTCGATTATCGGGTTTGTTTCGCTCGAATTAGTCAGGCGTTGAGCGGAAACAACCGTAGAAAAAGCTGGGCGTTGCACAACCCTAACAACCGTTGTGCGACGCCTTTTTTATTGGAGTGATGGAATTGCTCGTCAGCTTTTTCTGAATGCAAGCTCTTTGGGTTCCGATTGATGATCTGACACCAAGTCATGGAGGACATTGGCCAGCACCTGCAAACATATTTTCCTCGCAGTGTGACACACGGAAGGATTCGTGGATTGAAACGTTAGCCACGCGTCCTGTGAAGGAGTTAGGATCATGCTGTTGAAGGGTGTTCGCAGAATCGCCTCTCTAATCGTTGCTTTCCCTTTGTTGGCAACACCTCTTTTGGCCCAGGAACTTTCCGACGGCTCACGCTATATATCCAGTCCAGTTTTAAATCTCGATGCATCTTCAAATACGCAAACTGAAAATCGTGATGCCGAGTTTCGAGCGATCAACGCTGAAGTCGATTTGTTGGAGCGTCAGCTTAGCTTGTTGAAGCGGGTGGTGAGATTCGCTTCTCCAAGTATAGTTCACATTGAAGCTTCTAAAGCGAGTCAACCTGGGCCGGGGTTTGCGGCTGCCAAGATTCAGGAAGCTGGAGCTGGTGTCGTTGTGAATATGGATGGTGCGAATTACGTGCTAACCAATCGGCATGTGATTCATCAGGCTCAATTGGAATCGATCAAATTGAGTTTGAGTGATGGGCGAATGTTTTATCCCGAGCGAGTGTGGTCGGATCCATCGACGGACATCGCTGTCTTGTTGTTGCCAAAGGCGGAGGGGATTGTTCCAGCTCGGATCGGTGACAGCAATGGGGTTGATATTGGCGAGTTCGTATTGGCGGTTGGTAGTCCATTTGGATTGAGTCATTCCGTTTCGTATGGAATCATCAGTGCGAAGGGGCGTCGCAATTTGGAGTTGGGGGCTCGCGAAATTGAGATCCAAGATTTCTTTCAAACCGATGCGGCCATCAATCCGGGAAATAGTGGCGGTCCACTTTTGAATCTGCGCGGCGAGGTGATTGGCATCAACACGGCCATCGCCAGCAACTCGGGTGGCAATGAGGGAATCGGCTTTTCTATTCCGATCAAAATGGCGGCGTTGGTGGCTGAGCATCTTATTCAGCACGGCAAGCTACCTCGGGCCTATCTAGGTGTTCAGTTGGATGGGACATTTAACAGCGATAAGGCAACACAACTGGGGATGGTGGCGCCTCGGGGGGCACTGATCAAAGCGGTCAAGCCCGAATCGCCGGCTGCGAAAGCTGGAATGCAGCATGGTGACGTGGTCCTCGAATTCGACGGGACCACGGTTGAAAATGATGGTCATCTGTTGCAAACCGCCGGTCTTACCCCTGTCAATCGCGAAGTCGACGTGATCATTTTGCGAGACCGTCAGACCTATCGTGTGCAAGTGACACTTTCCGAGTATCCTAATTGATACGGCAGCAGGGTGAGCGTGGTTATACGTTTCTGCCTGTTGCCCAGTAGCCGCTGGTTGCCTAACTCTTAAATGTGTCGGGCCTTTGATATTGCGGCCTTGTGCATCTGGAAGGAAAGTGAAACATGACTCACCCATCAATACCCGTACGAGGTCCTTTTCCCGCGACTCGTATGCGAAGAACTCGTCGCCATGAGTGGATAAGAAATCTGGTACGCGAGAACACGCTCAGTACCGACCATCTGATCTGGCCTTTGTTTGTTTGCGAAGGTGAAGGTGTTCGGGAAGCGGTTCCATCGATGCCTGGGGTGAATCGATACAGCATCGATTTATGTTTAGAGCAAGTAGCGCGTGCGGTTGCGTTCGGCATTCCAGCGATCGCCTTGTTTCCGAAGACTCCGCCCGGCAAGAAGACCAATGCGGCAGAGGAAGCCACCAATCCAAACAACCTGATGTGTTCGGCTTTGCGAGCGATACGTGCGAAGTTTGGAGAGCAAATCGGATTGGTGGCGGATGTTGCCTTAGATCCCTACACGTCGCATGGACATGATGGTTTGGTGGTGAATGACTATGTTGTCAACGACCAGACGATCGAGATCTTATGTCGACAGGCGGTTGTGCAAGCGGAAGCGGGCGCTTCGGTGATTGCCCCTTCGGACATGATGGATGGTCGCATCGGTTCGATTCGCAATGCCTTGGATGATTCAGGACATCATGAAGTTTTGTTGATGTCGTATGCCGCGAAATATGCTTCGGCTTTCTATGGACCATTCCGCGATGCAGTGGGTTCGGCGGGAAGTCTCGGTAAGGCAACGAAGAAAACTTATCAGATGGATCCTGCCGCCAGCGACGAAGCGTTGCATGAGGTGGCGCTCGATCTGCAAGAAGGTGCAGATATCGTGATGGTGAAACCTGGGATGCCTTATCTGGATATTGTGCGCCGCATCCACGATACGTTTGCGGTGCCGGTCGCCGTCTATCAAGTGAGTGGCGAATATGCGATGTTGACCGCAGCCGCTCAAAACGGTTGGTTGGATCGGAGAAGCGTGGTGCTGGAGAGTTTGTTATCGATGCGCCGGGCTGGGGCCAACATGATATTGACGTATTTTGCACTCGAGGTCGCACATTATTTGCGGGGCGAAGAATATGTTGCAGATAAAATCTCATAACTCTGTGGCCACGATCGTTATGGATCGTGTCGATCGCTGTAATGCGTTATCGCGCGAGTTGGTCGAGCAATTGACAGAGACGCTGAGCGATCTTCATCAAGAGAAGAAAGTGCGAGCTGTGATATTGGCAGCAACTGGCTCGACATTTTGTTCGGGAGTGGATTTGCAGCAATGGCATGAGACTTTGGATACTCGAGAAGCATTGCAACAATGGCATCAAGATATGGATGCGTTGAAGGATCTATATGAAGCGATGTTGATCTATCCCAAGCCGTTGATTGCGGCCGTTGATGGTGCTGCGTTGGGAGCAGGCTTGGGGTTGGTCTTAGCATGCGATTTAGTGGTTGGTTCTCATCGTCTGACGTTGGGCTTGCCCGCCCCTCGTCGCGGTTTGGTATCGGGGTTAGTAGCTCCCCTGCTCTACTTCCGGGCTGGTGCGTCGACAGCTTCGAGGCTGTTGTTGGGGGACGATTGGTTAGATTCTCAAGAGGCACATCGATTGGGCTTAGTGCATCATTTAGTGGAGCCGAGTCAAGTTTGGGTTCGGGCTCAACAATGGGGTGAGAAAATTCAAGCTTGTGCGCCGCAATCGCAATTGCTCACCAAGCGGATGCTTAATGAAGTTGTTGGTGAGAACGTATTGTCATGGTTGGCCAGCGGTGCGGCGATGACCGCATCCGCTTGTACGACTGAGGCCGCTGCCGAAGGTTTGCGAGCTTTTGTGGATAAGCGTGGCCCGAAGTTCTAGGGTTGAGTCTCGATCCATCTGTTTTTGAAGCAAGAAACGGCAGTTTAAACGATATCAGATTCCATCTTTGAAATCGCTCAACGCGCAGATCGGTTTCTTACGGCAACTTCAACCACTCACGAAACGATGCGACGTTTAGCCAGAGTGTTCAATGAGATGGAGATTCCGTGTCAGTTAGTTGTTGGCTCTATTTGCCGCGCAGCGGGATGGTCCAGCCGTCGTTGAGCGTGCCATCTTTGAGAACGATGGGGATACCGTCGCGAATGTAGCATGGTTCATAGTCGTCGCAGTCGTTGACACCGAGTCGATTAACGACTTGGACATGGCGTCCGATACGGCAGTTCTTATCGAGAATAGCCCCTTCGATCCAGCTGCCGCTACCGATACCGACGGAAGGTCGACCAGCGGCCTTGTTGGCCGCGATTTCGTCATCGGACTCTAGATAATCGGCACCCATAAGGACGCTGTTACGAATAGTGACACCTTCGCCGATGATGCAGCGTAGGCCGATGATGCTGTTTTCTATGACGGCCCCTTTACCGATGCGGCAACCGTCGGCGATCAAGCTATCGTTTACTTGAGCTCCTTCGAACAGCGAGGGTGGCAAGTAGCGAGCACGCGAATAAACAGGCGCATCGGGGCAAGCGAAATTGAAAGGTGGGTTCGGTTTAGTTAGGCTGAGATTCGCGTCATAGAAAGCGCGAATGGTACCGATATCTTCCCAGTAGTCATCGAAGAGATGAACTTGAACGCGGCGAGAGCGAACAGCGGCGGGGAATACTTCTTTGCCGAAGTCTTCGTAATTGGTTTTGGTGAGCACATCGAAGAGCAGTTGTTGATTGAAGATATAGAGGCCCATGCTGGCTAGGCAATCGCGGCCATTGGCTTTGATACCGCGTGATTCGATCCAGGATGGATCGGTGCGAACCATATTGATTTCGTCATCGGTTTGCGGTTTCTCCAAGAAGCCTTGGACGCGGCCGGTATCATCGCACCGCATCACGCCCAAGCTTTTAGCGGCGTTGCGATGCACAGGGATGGCGGCGATGGTCACATCGGCTTTGGATTCGATGTGGGTACGCATCATGTCTTCGTAGTCCATGCGATAGAGTTGATCGCCGGACAGGATCAAGACATGCTTAAGATCTTTTTGATCGAAATATTTGAGGTTTTTGCGAACGGCGTCAGCTGTGCCTTGGTACCAA
>JBILTA010000182.1:0-8836 GCA_044371785.1 Pirellulaceae bacterium
GAGTGATGCTGCCATTCTGTTAAAGCACCAACGGCGAATTTGGTGCATGCCATAGTTCTGGCTTTCGTGTTCGGTACCGCTCGACCTGATGGACATTACTTCTAACGCGTTAGATTCTACAGCGCAAAGCCCCTGTTTCGAGCATGACCGACGACTTGATTTCTACGCCAGCACTGAGCCCATCATTTGTTACCACGAAAAACACAAAAGACACGAAAGCTTCAGCGATGCTAATTACGTACAACGGAGGAGGTTCATTGCGGGCAGCGCAACGCCCTGAAATTAGTGAGAATTAGTGGCGATTAGTGTTCCCCACTCTTCTTGAGCAGCGCGGAAATGGAACAATAATCGGCACTAATCTTCACTAATTAGTAACCTCCATAACCGACGAGTTTTCCATGTTCAACGTTTGGTTTGCACGTTAGAGTCCATTCGAGCATGAGCACGAGGGGGAACACCGTCGCAAGGAGCAAACGTTGGTTCTGCCAACACCTCGTTCCCGTCGGTGGTAGTCATTCGCTGACAACCAAGTCGCACATTGCGCGTTTGTCTACAAGCAAACAATTTCCAATTCAATCCATGAATCAACTGCGTCGCGATACAAAGTGATAATTAAGCGAACCCCAAAACTGACACAAAAATCCCCAGTCCGAACGCCTTCCTTAAAGTAAACTGAGAAACTGTTCTAAGGAATTCAACTTGCGAACTCAAATCAATAACAAAATTCGAAAACAACACACTCCACAATTAACGGGAACTGAACGACTTGTTATCGCGTTCATGCTCAGCGCTCATGCTCAGCAAAGTTGCGTTCGTGCAGGGATGTCGCTCGACATTCCAATCAGACTTTGGAATTTAATCCACCCAATCGATAGACCTTACCGGTTCGTAACGGGAACTGGGAGCGGGAGCATGAGAAAGGAAACAGGAAAGAAAGAGGAAACAAGAAAGAGAAAAACCTCGAACAATGCGCTGCAAAATCCGTTGCAACACCGACCATGGTTTCGGTCCCGACTAACAACCCGAGTTTTGGGCGCTCAATAAACAAACTCATAAGTAAAACGAAAAAAGGGCTTGGTCGCTTTTGCGACCAAGCCCTTCCGTTTTCTATTTAACACTCATACCGCCAAGATTACAAAATCTTCTTGAGGTTTTCTGAACCTGGCTTAGGAATGAAGTAACGCATATTAGCGTCTGGCTTCAAAGGTGGTTCATCGTTGATGGTCTTCATCGAATCGATGTCTGCTAACTTCAACTCGCTATTAAGACATTCTTTCCAACTGAGCTTCTTACCGCTGTAGGTCGCCATACGGCCCATGATAGCGGTCAAAGTGCTGTAAGCACCATATTCACCTTCGTTCGGAATCTCGCCTTTACGCAACGATCGGAACAAGTCGTGATGCTCTTCCTGCCAACCATCTTGCCGGCCATCATGCTTCCACACGACGTTGTTCTTGTTGTCGTATATCGTAGCACCGCTGATATCGCACCAACCTTTGGTGCCATGTGCAAACTCAGAAACAGCACTCCAGGTCTCTGGAACGTGGCGGCACTGGCTCAACAATTTCGAGCCACCATCATAAGTGAACTCAACGAAGTGATGATCATAGATCTGACCAAAGTCGACGCCATCACGAACCTGACGACCACCTTGACCTTGAGCTTCGACAGGATACCCCTTCATCAACCAATTGATCACGTCCAAGTTATGGATATGCTGTTCTACGATGTGGTCACCGCACATCCAGTTGAAGTAATACCAGTTCTGAATCTGATATTCCAACTCAGTCCACTTCGGATCGCGGGCCTTCACCCACACGCCGTCGTTGTTCCAATAAGCTCGCGCCAACAAGATGTCACCGATGGCACCATCATGTAGTTTGGCAATGGTTTGTTTGTACGACTCTTCGTGATGACGTTGTAGACCTACAGCAACCGCCAAACCTTTCTTCTTGGCAACTTCATTGGCCGCCAAAACACGACGAACTCCAGGAGCATCGGTAGCCACTGGCTTTTCCATAAACACATGTTTGCCCGCTTCAACAGCAGCTTCGAACTGAATAGGCCGGAAGCCAGGTGGAGTTGCCAAGATCACCATATCGCAATCGGTTGCCAACACGCCCTTGTAGGCATCCAAGCCAACGAAACGACGATCATCAGATACGTCGACACGTTCATTGTGTTTGCCCTTGATCGCCCGCATCGCTTGTTGCAGACGACTTTCAAAAGCGTCGGCCATAGCCACCAATTTCACCGCACCCTGATTTTCGGTGTTCAAGGCTTGAATGCAGGCACCCGTTCCACGCCCACCGCAACCGATCAAACCGATTTTGATTTCATCGCTACCGAATGCATGAGCCCCTCGAGCAATCGGGAGCGTATTCATTACAGCGGTACCGGCCATCGCGCCACCAGCTACCAGCAATGAAGAGCTTTTAAGAAAGCCACGTCGACTCGAATCGGCCGCATTGGCTCCTGTGGATTCTGTGTTGTTTTCCACGATGTTTTCCTGACTCATCCGGGCACCCCGTTCAATTGAGAGAATAATTTCGCACTGCTTGAATTGTAACTTGTTGCAAACATGATCTGAATGCACCCATGGCCCACAAAGAGCTCGAATTCCTTGCCAAATCTGTCTTAACAGACAACCATCCGCTGAAACATTGGCGATTCGTGCCAAATGAGGTGTCAAGCAGGCGAGAAAGGCGAGATCATTCGGGAGGGATGCAGCTGATCTACGGCCGTGCAGTTCCCACTGGAAAGGCAATAATGGCCAAGGATCTACCCCTATAGTACCCTACTTCCGAAGGAGTTGCAAGCGCATCGCAAGTGGGTACTGGAACCGGAAAGTTAGGCCAAATTGGAAAACCAAACGTGCTTTTAAAATGAGAAAAGGCGAGGATGCATCCTTGCAACCTCGCCTTTTCCTCGCAGCAGTCATCCATGACCGCACATCCCTGCCGTTTCCAGCAGGGGGATGTTTCGCTGTTTAGAACAAGATCTCTAAGCCGACAGAACCACCATGGTAGAAGATTTCGTCATTGGCAAAGAAGATACCCCCCTGGGCAGGATTCACATTGGTGATTGGCTGATCGACTGCGAGAGCAATCCCATCGACGTACCAGAACTCGTAACCAGCCGTTAAATACAAGCTGCGGTAGAGACGGTAACGAGCCAAGACGCCCCACTCCAGGAAGCAAGCAAGGTTCTCATCATCGTTGCCACGATTGACCAAAGTGGTAACGCCGTTGTTCACAAAAGTGGAACCATCAAAAAAGTTAGCCGCAACCCCAAGACGGCCACGTTGACCAACCATCAAACGTTGGCTCATTGGAAACATCGACTCTCCACCGATATGCACACCCACTAACGTGTTATCGGTTTGCTGGATGAAAAGTCCGTCGTTCCCCCCGGCACCCTGCGAGAAGAAGGTTAAATCTTCTTCGATATCCATGATTCGGACACCATAGACAACGCTAAAGATATCCCAAGCCCAACTCTTCTTGTTGATTTCGAAGCTCTGATACTCAGTGCGGTAGGTTTGCGAGTGAAAGGTTGCATCGTTGAATGCATCTAAGTCCGCTGCAACAAAAGCGCCCGATGCAAACAGAGCACTGTCTGGATTAGCGACGTTCACCGCACTTGAGCCGGTAGTCACCCAATCGATTGGGCCGGTGAATCCCACTTCCCAACCATCGGTGCAATTCCACTTGCTACCAAATGTGAAGCGGGTACCCAATTCATGATTAAATCCACCTAATGCATAGGCTCGAGACAATGAGAAATCATCTTCGCCTTCTCGCATTATCCATAACGCTTCAGCGGTCGCCACATAACCATCGTGGCAATAAACTTCACACAGATTGCGTCCGTATGGCCCCGATGCTCCCGCACCGCCCGCATGTTGATGCCCACCTTGGTGACCAACAGCTTCATAGCCCAACGCTGCATGATGCCCCTGCATCACGCTGGAATCCGCAATAACAGCATTACCATTGGTGAAGTAGCCACCAGGAATACCATTGCCGGCAATAACTTGCGGTTGCGGCGGTGCAGGTGGCTTGGGCAATCCGGGAGCAATCAATTGCTCGCCAGGCTGAAGCTCGCTCTCCAATTGAGAACGAACTTGCAAGCCGGGTGCTTGATAAGTCGCGTTTGCTTGAGGTGCACCATAATCGGTAAAACGCTGCTCTTGCCCATGAACTTGGGCAGTCAACATCCAACCGACTCCGAGCGCAAGCATGCACTTGGCAGTTACCTGTTGGCCATTGCTGGTCTTGAGGAAAAACTTAATAGACATGTTCGCCCCCGGAACGATTAACGTACAGTAACTTTGTCTTTGACAGGAACTAAACAGAGCTTGCGAACGAGCTGAAGCACTTCGCGAGCCTGCTGTTCTGTGTCCGCTTCGCCACAGATTTCAATACATCGATCACTAGCAACAACTTGCAATGTTGTATTGGGATACAAACGTCGCAAGCTCTCATTCAATCTGCCGATCTCTACAGAATCCGCATTATCGATTGGTAGAACTTCGCCAACTTGAATATCTGCTGTTTCAACTTTGGACTGACCGTTGGGCTCTTTTACCCATAAGGTAGCTCGCGTTACTCCAACCTTGCCAGGTAGTAGAGCCACTTCGCCATCAGCGGTAACAATCGCTCGACATACGGACGTGTCATCCACTTCACACTTCAAAATATCCTTCTCACCGACCCGCATCGTGGTCAATGCAACCGTGCCAACTTGAATCGTACGGTCAGCAGGCTTCGAATACTTTTTGGCGGATGCCAATTTGTTGTCTGGCGAAATTACCGCATCGGAAACGATCGGTGCTTGAGCCTCTTCGGCAAGTCCCAAACTTGGAGGCTGCGGCGCAGCCGTAGCGACCGGCGCAGCCAATGCAACCGGTGCAGCCAATGCTAATGACGAAGCTACAGGCAATGCGGTTACCACTGGTGCTGATGCTGCAGGCGACGCTACAGCAGGAGCCGGTACAGGTGGCATTGGCAGAGAGGCCACAGCCGATGGAACAGGAATGCTGGACTTCGCGGTTGGTTCGAGACTCAGTTTTGGAACGGCTGCAATTGTTACAGGCGGAGTCTGAAACTCAGGTTGCGATTTGTTCGGTTCAACCGACTTAATTGCCAACTTCTCTTCGGATGCCAACTGAGATGGTGGCAAGGGAGAGAGCTTGGAAGCAACACTCTTCATGGGGGCCGAGCTTGCAGCTTCGGATTTACCAGCGAGAGTTTGAGGAGACGTACTAGGCTTGCTCACCGACATAGGTGTCGCTTTTGGCTCACTGGCGACCGGTGCAGCTGGAGCGCTATTCGCCAATTCAGTCGGGACACGCCCAAGAACGACTGCCTTAGGACGGATCAAAACGGCCTCGCGTTTTGCATCGCTCTTTGCAGGCGGCGTCGCCCCGACACCTTCTTTCGAGATGGTCAAGGACCCGAGTGTAGTCGAGCGATTTTCAGCAGGAATCGGCTCAGCTGTTTTCGGCTCAGCTGTTTTCGATGCAGCAATTGGCGATGCAGCAATTGTCGGCTCAGCAGTTTTCGGTGCAGCGGACCTCGGTTCGCTCGACCCCTTGTCGCTGAACTTGAGGCTATTGGATGCTGAAGAGCCACTCTCGCTCTTCGACTCTATTGTCGGAGCGAGCACTGGAGTTTTCGCAACGGGTGCAGGCTGCGACGGTAAGCTACCACCGGCAGCAGAAGTTGGCGTTGATGGGGTTTTATCGCTCAAGCGAAATGAGCTTGGCAATTTTGCAGGTTCGTCGGAGCTACCGAACTTGATTGATACCTGATCATTCGGTTTGGTGGCCGGCTGATTCTGGGCAGGTGCGGGCATTGCACCACCGGACTTGTCCATGTCCGAAGCAAGGGGTCGCGGCATCGAAATAATGACCGCTTCCTTTTTGCTGGTGTCAGTTCCCTTGGCATTCGCATTGCTATTGATTGTTGCAGGTGCGCTGACAGGAGAGCTTGAACCCCCAACTGTCGTTGTGGCCACATTGGCTGGCAACGTTGGCAACAAGGCTGGTGCTGCTGTATTATTTTTGGGAGCCTGCCCGGCTGCAACTGGCGTTTTTGGCGTTGCTGCTGTAGGTGCGGGTGGCAGCGATGAAGGGAATGTTGGTAAGGTCAGAGCGGGAGCCGAGCTTGGCTGAGGCTTCTTGTCCGTACCTTCATCGGCGATCGTAAGTGAGCCTGGGGCTACAAGGCACAACGACCAAATCAGTTGACGTAGCAACCGTTGTCGCTGAGCTCTCGTTTGTTTTTGTAGGGGCAACCGCATGCCCGGACTCCTTCATCGCTAAACCGAATGGGACCACATCCTTCGTATCGGGATTCCGGTTATGCCGAGTTGAGCGAATCTGCCAGATCTAACAAACGTAACGATGGTGTTTACAGACACATGCGGAATGGCCCCCCTCATCTGTAGCTATTCCTGCGACAAAACTCCGTTCTCAAGCTAGCAAAACCCAATTCAAATAAACTTTGCGGAGTCGCCATGCACACAAAACACCACAAGAGGGGTCTTTGGTAATGGAACTCGTTAAGAAACGGCGTGGTTATGCAGGAGAATAATTATGATTCACCACCTGCGATTGACGATTCGTAAGTCGTTGGGCTATAAATTGCCCCATAGGTTTGTGGAGAAGCAGTTGTTTTCGTAGAAGACACTTCCCTATGAACTGATGTTCACCGCGGAATAGCCGCTATGTCGAAGGTCTCCATTTTTGCATGGAGATCTGTGTTCTTCATTGTTGTTGATGTAATTGGTGTGTTGGCAAATACGCATCGATTGTGAAGCAATGCGAGATCATGACGGGCCGTTTCCAAAAGGAGTTATTACAATATGTCGAACGAAATCGTCAAACAGTTGGTTGAGGCCGGTGCCCACTTCGGTCACCGTGTTAGCCGCTGGAACCCCAAGATGGCTCCCTACATCTATGGGCGCAAAAATCTTATTCACATTATCGACATCCGCGAAACATTGCGTGGATTGTTGCGAGCCAAGAAGTACCTGAGCCAAGTAGCCGCTGGCGGTAGCTTGGTACTCTTCGTCGGAACCAAGAAACAAGCTTCCGATATCGTTCAACGCGAAGCAACCCGCTGCGGTATGCCGTTTGTTAGCGAACGATGGTTGGGTGGTGCACTTACCAACTTCCGCACCATTCGTAGCCGTTTGAGCCGCTTGGAACAACTTGAAGCGTTGATTCACGGCGATGATTTGAAGACCTACTCCAAGAAGATGCAGTCGGCTCTGAACCGCGAGTATCGCAAGATCTATCGTAACTTGAATGGTCTGCGAACACTGAACCGTATACCAGAATGCTTGGTCATTATTGATCCGAATAAAGAAAAGAACGCAGTTAAAGAAGCGAAGCGTTTGGGCATCACGACCGTGGCTTTGATCGATACGGACTGCAACCCTGATTTGATCGATCTACCAATTCCAGGCAACGACGACGGTATTCGATCCATTGACTTGATCGTTTCCCAATTGGCGGATGCCGTGTTGGCCGGTCGGGCCACCAACCCTGAATTGCAAAAGCAAGCAGGTGGTGATGCGGCTTCAGCCAAGGCAGCCGCACTTGCTGCCGCCGAAGCCGAGAAGAACTAGTCGTTTATCTCGTATAAACACACGTCCAATGCTCGCCCGTCTACCCTTTGGTTGCGGGCGACTATTGTTTTGGGGACTGTGAGATTTTCAACGGTGAGATTTTCAGCAGACCTCAATTCTCAAGTTGAGCCCGACTTCGTGAATCCAACCTCAAGACAACGCGAATTCGAAGTTCCAACCGATCCATCGACAAAGATCATTCACATTATTGACAGGAGTGAAAAAACCCATGGCAGAAATCAGCGCTGCACAAGTTAAGGCCTTTCGTGAAAGAACCGGTTTGCCTTTGATGGACTGCAAGCAAGCTCTTAACGAGGCCGAAGGTAACGAAGAAAAGGCCATCGAAATCCTTCGCAAACGTGGAGAGAAACTCGGTGAGAAACGCGCTGACCGCGAAACTGCTTTCGGTCGCTTCGGCTTGGCTACTTCTTCCACTGGCACCAGCGGTGCTATTGTCGAACTGAAGTGCGAAAGCGCTCCTGTTACCCAAAACGCTGAGTTCATTCAATTGGCAGCCGATTTGGCACAAGCTTTGGCCAACTCCAAAGTCACCACAGCCGACGAACTTTTGGCTCAAAAATCGCCAAGCAAACCATCGGTGACGTTAGCAGATCAATTGTCGGATATGTTCAACCGTATTCGCGAAAAGTTTGAAATCGGTCGCATGCACCGTTACGATGGCCCAACCGGTGGATACTCACACAACAGCGGTACCGTCGCGGGCGTGTTGTTGTCGATCGAAGGTGGCAACGATGAAGCCGCGAAGAACATTGCCATGCACATCGCTGCGATGAGACCACTTTCTTTGAGCACAGCAGAACTTGACCCAACATTGGTCAACAAAGAACGCGAATTGCTTCGTGCCGCAGCCTTGGCCGAAGGAAAACCAGAATCTATCGTCGACAAAATGGTCGAAGGTCGCTTGAAGAACTTCTATGCCGAACGAGTTCTACTCGAACAACCGTTCGTTAAAGACGATAAAGTAACGGTTGGCCAGTACGCGAAAAGCGAAGGCATGACTGTTAAAGCCTTTGTCCATTACGTTCTTGGTCAAGTTGGCTAAACGAATAGATAACACATTCGGCGTACGCTGTGCAACAGCATGGCTGAAACTGAATGTGAATACCATGAACCCCGCGATCCCTTCGATAGTGAATGGATCGCGGGGATTTTGTCTATATGGCCCTATTTTCCTTTG
>JBILTA010000183.1:0-8834 GCA_044371785.1 Pirellulaceae bacterium
CATGAATCATAATAGGCTCGCCGAGCAATTCCCCAGGTGCTAAACCGTCAGGCATCTCTTGCGCAATTAAATCGATTTGGCGAAGGGTTTCATCGCGGCTTTTTTCTTTTGCTGAAACAGGTTCGAGCATGCAGGCAATGGCTGCGTAGGGACTTCCTTCGCGATGGGTATAGCCTGAAAACAGTTCGCGTAAATTCGACGCTAAATCATCGTCCTTGGCCAATATCACGGGAGAGTTTTCTGGTTGTAGCCATCGTGCCCCTCGTAACGTTCGCAAAACTTTATTGAGTTCTGCCACTGACAAAACGGCTTGTACTCCTTGCACCTCTTTGAGTCGATCACCGATAGTCTGCATGCGTTGGATGCCAGTTCCATCCGAATCCCACAACTGCTCATCTCGATAAATCATCAACACGACATCGCTGGCAGCGAAATCTCGTTGCAATCGCAAATAGCCTGCAACATCAGGATCATTGGCGAGCAGCATCTTCTCCAGTCGCCGATCCATCTTCAATTGCGAAGATAAGGGCAAGCTTACCAAGACCAGCACAAAGGCAACTAACAAAAATGCAATTCGGTTATGTACTAAGAACCGAGCCATAACATCCATCGAGTATTTTCCATCGTAGGTTGTGTTCAGCAAGTTATTTCAGGGATACCGTTTCCATGCCGAAACACTATATCTCTTGTTTACATTCCATCCAGCGAACGATGACTTGCGGAACACACCGGGCGTCAATCTAAGCTATCAAATTTCACTTCCAACGGTGCGAGTCCACATGGACGTCTGTGTTCATTATGTTCAGCAAGTTATTTCAGGAATGACGTTTCCATGCCGAAACAAAACATCTCTGTTTTACATCTTACCCAGCGAACAAGGACTTGCGGAACACGCCGCCGGCTAGAAAACCAGTCCGAGCAATTTCGGTACAAAGATGATGCAGCCCATCACGGCAGCACCTATAGACATCACCAACACCGCGCCGCTGGCGATATCCAGCGCGTCACGAATATGAATGTTATAGTCCTTGGAGACCGCTCGAGATAAGGCCTCCACTGCCGAATTCATCAATTCGGCCATCCACACCGAACCGATACAGAGTATCAACAACCCCCATTCCCATGCTTCGCACTGCAACCAGAAGGCGAGCCCAACAACCAAAAGAGCTACAAGATAATGAACTCCGAAACTGGTCTGGCCGAAGGATCCAAGCCACCAACCTCGAAAGGCGCAACGAAATTTGGCGAGCCAAGCTGCTAATGACCAGCGATGGAAACGTTTTCTGTGATCGAATTCTTCACGACCATCGACCATCGATTTATGTACTCATTATTCGAGTCCAAAAGCATTGGCAGGTGGAATCAACTCGCCTGCCAAAGAGCCCAATTTCTTGGCTGGCAAGAAACGTGGCTCGATATTGAACTGGAAGCCTACGTTATCGCGTCCGCTATCCACATTGATACCCATGCGAATCAAGAACGATTCGCCGATGCGGGTGAAAGCCAAAGTTTGACCTACGTTTCCAACTTCGCCGAAGTCAAAAGTTGTTCCGCCAGTGACAATCCATTTTTCATTCAAGCGATAGTTGACAGTCGCCGTTAAAATGGTCGAATCGATCGGACCTTGCAATTGCATCGCTCCGACATACAACTCACCTCGTCCTACACGAGAAATCTGGGCACCTAGCGAATAAGCTTTTAAGCCTTCATCGAAGGTGTCAAAGTATCCGTCTGAGAGCAGTGTTAAGCGATCCCCAACGTGGTAACGGAAATCGTAATTGATTGCGCCCACTTCTTCGCCAAAATTATCTCGATCAGGGTTCAAAAATACGATGGCATCCACATCGAACTCGACAAGATCGACAATACGTTCTCTTCCCGGTAAACCTCGTTTGGTCTGCCAGCGTTGATCGATACCAAACCGCCATTGCATCTGATCATCGACGACTTCATTGCCACCCGCCGACACCCAGCGCTGCAAACCATTACGTAATGTGTAAGAACGTTCGTCAAACTGGTCAGGGAGCGTTCCCGCAAATGTGTTGAAGATTAAACGACGGCGAAAATGCTCTTGTGAGTTGTCATCGATCGGATTGTACAAAGGAAATCGATCGAGATTTTCATTGCTATCAGCGTAGAAGAAATCGCTTTCGAAGATAACCTTATGAGCAATTCCCTTCACATCAAACAGACGGCTTTGCGTGTTCGGATAGAGTTGCCACATCGGCAACGAAGTTCGCACACCCGCCTGCCCAGTTAAACGCGAGACATCATCTTGAGTTACGTCTTCTTTCCAAAAGCCTGCTTCACCAGAAATGTAAGGATTGAGTTTTACCGGTCCCGCATCAAACGGGAAACTGAGTTCTTGTCGCGTGATCGCCACTAAACCTTCGCTGTCTGTTTCCCACGGACGCAACGCAAACTTTGCGGCATCTTGCGGATCGGTAGGTGTAGAGGCGGTTTGCTGCTTGGCATAACCGACAAACGAATGAGCATACCAGGTGAGCCGATCGAAGACAGGTTGCCCTAACCAGTAGTGATCCAGACGAGGCAACCATTCGGTTTCGGTGAAGAAATCATTGACGCGTGCTTGCCCCCAAATGTCAAACATCTGGTTGTTGTTGTATCGCCTCAGTCGCAACGCCGTTGAATAATCCTTGTCTTGGTCCCACGACTGTTCGAGATATTGCTCCAAGAAGTTGCGGTCCGAGATATAACCAACCTCTGCCCAGAATTCCGTATCCGGATTGAGCAGATGTTTGTGGCGAATGAGAAATCTACCGCGTTTATCCGCTTCGGGCGTCATTTGCACTCGATCAGAGCCAAGCGTATCAAGACCGCTGTCCGAGATTCCCCAAAAATCGAGCTCACCTACCGCTCGGCCTGGCATCAAGAACCATGGCAAGTCGTAATTGAAGTTTGTACCAAGGGCAAACCCACGCTCACTCAAATAGTCTGTCGATAAAGTCCATTCGGTTCCATCTGCTCCATTGAGACCGAGGATTTGATACAGGTCCCAATCGAGCATTGCCTGTGTGCCAAAGATATCGTCGTTCTTGACCTTTACTCCCGTGAGATAGAAATTAGGTCGAGCTAAATTGGTGGTCATCACGGGCCAATACAATAATGGCACGCTATTCACATACACAAAGTTGTTGCGAGTGCTCGCCATCATTTCGGTCTTATTGTCATCGAACCCAGGTAGGCCAGATAACATTCCACTATCATCTTGACGTCGATCTTCCAATTCGATTCGTTGTGCTTGCAACCAATATCGGGGCACGCCCAAACGACTGCTCGTTAGGGCGGCATCATAGGCCAGAAAGTTTTGGCGATTGCGTTGCTGCAATACATCGGCTTTCAATCGCAACAATCCCTGATATTCGGGAATCGGTGTGAGGACTTCAGCGGAAAGAACCATCCCATATTCTTGGGCCACGTTGTAATACATGCGTTCGGCGAAAATCACTCGCTGACCCTGGCGGAAGACGATGTTACCTTCCATGTAGAGTTCAATTTGTTGGCCACTTAAGTCAGCCGCGCCAGACGACAAATCGAGCCCAGCGAGATTGGGCATCCAAATGATGGCTCGATCCGTTTCGATATCGATGCTACCGAGTTCCATCACCGAACCATCGGCAGCTGTATAAGTTGAGTCGGCAATATGAATGTAAACGCCACGTGTGATTTCAGCGACCGAGTCACCGCGATCAGGTCGCTGTGAAAGACGAACCTGTGGCGGCGTGCTGCTACGCCCGCGAACGGTGATACTCTTAGCAGTAATAGGACCACTGAGTGCGCGCGAGCCGCTTGGAACCGTCGAGCCCGCAAAGGGTTGCGTCATCGATCCGTTGACCATTGGTGGCGGTGCCGAAATCGGACCAGGCGTTGTGCCTGGTGGTGGGAGCACATTGCCCCCAATCATTGGTGAAGTCGCCGGTGGGGCAGGGACCGGCATCGCTGGACCAGGATCGACGGCCACTCCATTAAAGGGGAGGCCACCTGGTAAATTGGTACCGCCGACCGTCGGTAACCCCGGATCAGGAACTAAAACGGCCGGTGCACCAGATGGATTAGCGGGAACACCAAAGTTGTTGGGATTGTTCAAGGTATTCGGTGGAGGAAGTCCGCCGTTGGGAACGGTACCAGCCGGATTGGTTGATGGCAACAGACCAGGCGGGTTGCCCGAAATCTGGTAATTGGCAAGTGTTACAGGGGACTCATTTTTTGAATGCTCGATCTCCGGAATCAGGGGCGCGGTGTCGCTCGAGCGCTGTTCCCATGCAATCGTTGGCATGTCGATCGGTGTAAAGGAAAAGAGCCGACCAGCCCATTGCTCACTTTCGGCTCGCCTGCCGTTCCCCCAGTCACCACTAAACTGACCTTCACATAAAACGATGAGCTTATACGGCGTAGGGCTCTGCTCATTGGTACTTCCAACAGCCTGTCGTCCATCCTCATCGCTTAATAAATTGGGGCGTGAAGATTTGGGTACAACCGTTCGATCAATCCAGATCGTGATTTGGTCTGCCGTGTATGTAGCATTACCTTGTCGAATCGTGGGGCGGCCGCTGAGCTGGTAGATTCGATAATCGCCCCGATCCCAGCGAAGTCCTCGATCCCCAGTGACCGTGATCGGATGGGTTGGATCGCTCTGCGGGTAATCGATTTGTTGGGCATGAGTCGACGCAACCAGTCCGCAACAGATGGTCAATAGAAATAGGCTGTATAAAAGCACTGCCCGACAACATACCCCACTATTGGTTAGCGACTCGATTGGTGCGCACGACGAGCGGTCACGGTGGTTCCGCTTCACGAAAGGCAACAAAAAAGGAATTCGCTCTAAGGGGTTCAGCAGGGCATCCTTGCCAAAAGCATATTTTTTCTGCCCGAACGTCAACTTTTCCTAAAGTTTGGGCGGCGGAGTATAGAAAAGCTTCCCCGTATGCCTCAAGGCGAATAGTTGACAATCCCGCCTTACTCTGGACCTTTTTCTTTTAAGGCGAAATTTCGCCACCCCCTTACGAGTGGGTATTTTCGGAATTTGACGATCTGGGACAATGTTTTGGACTTGCCTGCCCCCTGGTCGGCGAATCAAGATCGATACAATCGTTACGATTCGTACGATTCGACTTGGCGCAGAGCGAGCTTTCTCGGATATCATGCCATTATGGTGAGGGCCGAGAACGGTTTTCGCCTGCAACAGGTTACCGTTTGGCATCCCCAGAGGGAACGCCGAGTGGTAAAATAGGCAAAATACACCGCCCGCATTCGCACAATGACCTTGTTGGTGCATGTGCCGGATGGATTGGCGGTTCCGAGACAAATACGACCGTCGCGTTTTTCGTTGACAACACACTGCTCTTTGAAGGTACCTAAGCATGGCAGATGCCAAGATTCTTGGCGATGAAGATCCGTCTATTGTCGCCAATGGTCAGTTGCCACCTCCCGTCGATAGCGATCCAGCAGAAACTGCTGAGTGGTTAGGATCGCTTGAATATGTTCTCAAAAGCAAAGGTCCGGAACGCGTCAAGCAATTGTTCCGCGCTTTGGAAACGATGGCACGCAAGGAAGGCGTGGACCTCCCCAAAGATCTCAACACGCCTTATATCAATACCATCCCTGCTGCCAAGCAGCCTCCGTATCCAGGCAATCGTGAAATTGAACGCCGCATCAAGAGCATCATTCGCTGGAACGCCATGGCAATGGTGGTGCGAGCCAACAACCAATACGATGGCCTTGGTGGTCACATCAGTACCTTCGCTTCGAGTGCGACCTTGTACGAAGTTGCCTTCAACCATTTCTTCCGTGGTCGTGGCGATTCGGGCTACGATGGCGACCAAGTTTATTTCCAAGGTCATGCTTCGCCTGGTATGTACTCGCGGGCATTTTTGGAAGGTCGACTTTCCAAAGACAACTTGGAACACTTCCGTCGTGAGCTTCAGCCAACGCCTGGTTTGTCGAGCTACCCACATCCATGGTTGATGCCTGATTTCTGGGAGTACCCAACGGTTTCGATGGGCCTGGCTCCAATCATGTCCATCTATCAAGCTCGCTTTAACGAATACCTCAAGGACCGTGGTTTTAAAGATACATCCAATCAAAAAGTTTGGGCCTTCTTGGGTGACGGCGAATGTGATGAGCCAGAAACACTTGGCGCGATCACGTTGGCTGGTCGCGAGAAGTTGGAAAACCTAATCTTTGTAATCAACTGTAACCTGCAACGTTTGGATGGCCCGGTTCGCGGTAACGGCAAGATCATTCAGGAACTGGAAGCTGTCTTCCGTGGTGCTGGTTGGAATGTCATCAAGGTGATCTGGGGTGGTGACTGGGATCCACTTTTGGATCGCGATGAAAATGGTTTGTTGGTCGAGCGCATGGGTGAGGTCGTTGACGGCCAGTACCAAAAGTATGTTGGTATGCCAGGCTCGTATATTCGCGAGCACTTCTTCGGCAAACATCCTGAGCTTGCGCAAATGGTTGCGAACTTCTCGGATGAAAAACTTGAGAAGATGCGCCGTGGTGGACATGACCCTGAAAAGGTGTTCGCTGCTTACAAAACAGCAGTAGAAACCAAGGGACGTCCGACGGTGATTTTGGCCAAAACCATCAAAGGTTACGGCTTGGGTGAGCAAGGCGAAGGTCGTAATATTGCTCACAACAAAAAGAAGGTCAACGAACAAGAGTTGCTCGAATTCCGCAGTCGATTCGGCATTCCGATCAGCGACGAAGAAGTCGGCAAGGCTCCCTTCTATAAGCCACCTGAGACGAGTGTTGAGATCAAGTATCTCAAGGAACGACGCAAGGCTCTCGGTGGATCCGTTCCATCGCGGCCAACCACACATCCTTTAATGGACGTGCCGACACTGGAAGAATACAACCGTTTCTTGGAGTCGAGTGGCGGCAAGGACATGAGCACGACCATGGGCTTCGTGCGCTTGCTCGGACGGCTAGTCAAGGACAAGAAAATCGGTCGCAACATTGTCCCGATTGTACCCGACGAGTCGCGAACCTTCGGTATGGAAGGGTTGTTCCGCGAGATTGGTATTTATGCCCACAACGGACAACTCTACGAGCCAATCGATTCCTCCGAACTCGCCTATTACAAAGAAGCTCAGGATGGGCAGATCCTAGAAGAAGGAATCACCGAAGCGGGGTCGATGTCCAGCTTTAACGCTGCCGGCACTGCTTATTCCTCACACGGCATCAACATGATTCCGTTCTATATCTATTACTCGATGTTTGGTTTCCAACGCATCGGTGATTTGATTTGGGCCGCTGCGGATATGCGAGCCAAGGGTTTCTTGATCGGCGGTACTGCCGGTCGCACGACCTTGAATGGCGAAGGCTTGCAACATCAAGACGGTCATAGCTTGCTCAATGCGATGGCATTCCCAACCGTGCGAGCATACGACCCAGCATTCGCTTATGAAACGACTGTAATCGTAATGGATGGCTTGAAGCGTCTTTATCAAGATGGCGAAACAGCGATCTATTACATCATGGTTGGCAACGAAAACTATGAGATGCCTGCGATGCCTGCCGGTGCAGAAGAAGGCATTCTCAAGGGGATCTACAAGTTCCAATCAAACGACGTTCCAAACGCACGTGCTCGAGTCCAATTGTTTGGCTCCGGTGCCATTTTGCGAATGGTACTTCAGGCTCAACAAATCTTGGCAGAGCGATATCAGATCGCCAGCGATGTATGGAGCGTTACCAGCTACACCCAATTGCGTCGTGATTGCCAAAGCTGCGAACGCTGGAACATGCTACATCCTGATCAACCCGCCAAGGTCAGCTACCTTGAGCAAGTGTTGTCGGGTGTTCAAGGTCCATTTATCGCTGCTAGCGATTATGTTCGCGCGTTGCCTGAGCAATTGCTGCGTTACATTCCAGGCGATTACTTCGTGCTGGGAACCGATGGTATGGGTCGCAGCGAGACTCGCGAAACCTTACGTCGACATTTTGAAGTGGACGCTGAATCGGTTGTCATCGGTACCTTGTATCGCTTGAACAAAGCGGGCGTTGTATCGACCACAGAATTTAACCAAGCCATTACGGACTTGGGTTATAACCGCGACAAGATCAATCCATTGTTTGCTTAAATAAGTCTGCGCTAGATCAGACTTGTTTGTGTTGCATGTTGTTCGGGAACTTCATTCACATTTTTTGCGATAGAAATCAACATGTCGTTGGAAGTCAAACTACCTTCACTCGGTGATGGAATAAAATCGGGAGATGTCTTAGAGATCTTTGTCTCCGAAGGAGATGTTGTCTCGAAAGACCAAGGCTTGATGGAAATGGAAACCGACAAAGCGACGGTGACCGTTCCCAGCCCAAGCGCCGGCAAAGTGACCAAGATCTTGGTTGCGGCTGGTCAGTCCGTACCGGTTGGATCGCCGATTGTTTTGCTGGAAGCCTCCGGTGTTGCGGCGGCTCCCGCTGCTGCACCAGCAGCACCCGCTAAGCCCGCTCCAGCTCCAGTGCAAGCAGCACCACCACCTCCGCCAAAACCAGCACCTGCGCCGGTTGCACCTGCGCCGGTTGCACCTGCTCCTGCGGCACCTGCCCCAGTTGTGGCAGCCACACCAGCAGCGCCTGCACCCGTTGTTCCTGCTCCAGTTGCTCCTGCTCCAGTTGTGGCAGCAAGTGCAGCTCCTCCAGCTGCCGTTGTTTCGACCGGGGGAGTCATTCCTGCTGGTCCTGCTGTGCGTCGATTCGCTCGCGAAGTGGGCGTCGATCTTTCCCAAGTAGCCGGGTCGGGTGAAGGTGGCCGAATTACACGCGAAGACGTTTTGGCTGTGGTTCGTCGAACCAGTCAAACGGCTCGCACC
>JBILTA010000763.1:0-2714 GCA_044371785.1 Pirellulaceae bacterium
CGAGGACCTGCTTCTGAAGCCTGTTAATAGGTCTTGCTGCTCATATCTCTGAGTCATTTTTCCGTTCCTCAAGGGAGATGGCACGTTAGGCAAAGTCACCTTGTTTACCTATGAGAATGCAGGCAATCAGCCCAAGTGGCTAACTATTTGTTTACACAATCATTTATCGAAAATGAGCCCCGTCCTACTCGGAGTTACTCTGATATGGCGGGAATTCCATTGGTTGATTTATGGCAACTTCACAGCGGAGAAGCTATCAGGGAAGACGAACTCGCTCACCATTTTTCCCGAAACATCATGATGTCGAAGCGTGAGTTTGGAAGAAGCTAGGCCATGATCATAAGTTAATTCGCCGGAAAGGAATCCTCCTTGGACTCGCAAAAAGCGATGCTCAGGACGGACATCTCCAGGCTGCCAACCCAACTCATGTTTCTCGCTTCCTGGTCCACATCCGAATTCCCAAAGATTGGTTTCTTCATCGACAGATGCATATTGCCAATGACGATCACCACAAAACAAAATGACACCCGGAATTTTGGCAATGATTCCCCGAATTTCATTGCCTTCGTGCGCAAAAACATCGTTGGCATGATTGTCTTTCTTATTGTCACGATCTGGACCGACGATCGGCGTAGGGCTGCAAATCAATTTGAACTTTGCAGTTGATTCATTAAGCGTTTTGAAGAGCCAGGCCTTCTGCTTTGCACCAAGGATCGTCTTCTCTGGTCCATCTGCCATATCATTGGGGCTGCGATAATCACGACCTTCCAAGATCCACAGTTGCACATCTTTTCCCCAGCGTATTGTCTGATAGCGTTCGGTTTTACTGGGGAATTGTTCTTCGTTGAAAAGTTCAACACCTTCTTCAAAGGAAACTGCACCGTAGGTTTTGCCTGGCCAAGAATCGTTGGCTAACGTATCGTGATCGTCCTTCATGAAATAGGACGTCGTTCGGTTGTAAAAATCTCGATTGTTAGGCAGAGAGAACATTCGTCCCCACTTAAACCGCATCAACGTCTTGGTGAGTGCCCAAGGGGCAGGCTTATCATAGTATTCGATATCACCAGCATGTACGATGAAATCGGGTGCGATAGAATTCATCGCAGGATAGATTTTGTGGCCCAGCATGCCATCGTCGCGGCGAATGAAGTCATGGCATGTGGTGATACAGAACTTAATCGGGCTGGCATTCGTAATCGCGGGGGCAGTTTTGAACGAGCCTCGTAGTACGGCCGATGGCTTGCCGTCGAGTGTTTGAGCTTCCACTATCGTGATGTACTTCGTCCCTGGCTTTAGTCCTTTAAGCTTCCACTGGGCCGTAAAGTCGCTTTCGGCTGCGGTAGTAATCCAATTCAGTGATTTCACTTGTTTTCTTTGTTCTTCAGGAAAGTAGGAAAGACGCACCTTTCCTGCTGCGCCCGGGCATGCCCCTAGCATTTCATCCAAAGATGCGTTCTCTGGAAGTTGTCGCTGAAGCATTTGTTCGGCATCGTCGAGTTTTGAAAGCTCGTTTGCCTCTTTGGGAGTCAGTTTCTTAAAATCTTTCCCATGAACTAGCATTTCTGGATTTTTCGTGGTGCGAGTCCAAATAACAATACTGGATTGGTCGGCCCAACTATTGCGAGTTGCATTGGCTAGGAAAGGGCTTTCACGAGATGGATCAGTGATTTGTGGAGCGTCTAAGGGGACGAATACAAAATCCTTGTACGTAGTCTTGCCACCGTGGTCGGTTAACATGAAACGATCTTGTTTGGCCGCTCGTCCAAATTCGTGACCACCATAGAACTTACTAAAGGCGATCAGTGTATCCCACTTAGGACCTGAGGTAACTGCGGAAGTTACAAGTTCACCATTGAGGTAATGTTCGATGTTGTCGCCCCGAGCGATGATTTTTGAGCTATTCCATTGACCAGGCGGGTGTAAGGTTTTCTCTTTCTTCGGCCCAATTAAATCGTAAATCGATGCAGTGGATGTATTCGCGGTGCTATCGGATTTATTGTCGATGATTTGGTATTCAAGTCCAAGGTAACTGTTTTCAAATAGATCTTTCCCAAATCTGCGAACACGATATTTCAAACCACCATTAACACCCTTCTCTATTTTCCAACTCCAAGAGAGTTCAAAATTTGATGGTAGCGGTTGGGTGACAATGTTGCCACCTTTTCCAGGCATAGCTAGGGTGATGGTTCCATCTTGGAATTCCCAACCGTCTGATACAGTTTTACCTTCTGTTGTTTGCCAAAAGCTTCTTTGTGCCCAGTCTTTCGATGGACTCTGCGTTGTCGAGAGGTTCTGCGATGGGTTCTCGGGCGACGGATCTTGACCGTTTAGGTTCAACGCGGGGATCAAGAAAAGTAGTACTGCGATGTGCAAAGATCTTGAGCCCAACATGTTGAAGTGCCCTTCACGTAGGAGATGTAAATGGAAGGTAGTGATAATCTAGTCGATCCACAGCATGAAAAGGAGGGTTAGGGAGGGGCTGTTTCTCAATCGTTGAGTAAACTTGCATCATGCAGGATTCGAGGGGCTACGGCGTGCGTTCGTTAAGAAATTTTATTACTTACCGTCTGGTCTTGGATTGTGATCGATTGCGACTGTTTCATTCCAAGAGCGTGCCATACAAGATAGAGGCCCGCCACGAAAAAAGGGAGGACGGACCAGAGCCAAGATGAATGCAGTCGATCTGTAAACGTATTGGCGGCCTCTGCCACAGT
>JBILTA010000764.1:0-2712 GCA_044371785.1 Pirellulaceae bacterium
GGTACCCAGATCATGCCCCGTTCGACGATGCCGGTGCGCGGGCTACGTGACACCGCCCCTTTTCACTGGGACGGGATTCCTGGCGATCCTTATGGGGGCCGAAATAGCGCTCATGTCTATGAACAACTTGAGCCTAACAGTGATGTTAATCGGCCAGAAACTGCCATCCGACACCTAATCGATGGCGGGCTTGCCAGCACTATGATGCGAGTCGGATCCAAGGAAGGAAATGATGAAGGAAAACTTGGCAAACTTTCCGCTCAGCAGCGAGATGACATGGCAGTCTTTCTTTTGAGTATTCCTTATCCGCCCGCTCAACGACGGGCTTATGACGACAAACTTTCCGATACTGCGAAAGCAGGTTTCCAACTCTTCCACATTGATGGGGACCATGACCCAAAACAATTAACACCCAATCGCTGCGGTGATTGTCATCGATTGCCATTTCTAGTGAGTACCAATACCCCTGGCTCAGGTATGGATGCCCCAACATGGCGGGGAGCTTACGATCGATGGCTCATTCTGCCCCAAGGCCGAATCAACATTATCGACTTTGACTTCTTCGAACGCATCGCCCAGCAAGGGACTCCCGAAAGAAGCTTATGGCAATTCTCCTGGTCAGGCAGAAGTCGATTTGATCCCGTATGGGATATGGTGCTGGAAATGAGCACGGGTTTTCCAGGTGCCTTCGGTCGGCAAGTCACCCTAAATAAAAGAGTTAGCGAGGAGCGGCAATCTCTAGAATTACTCCGTTCTTTAGAAGTTGCCGCAAAAGAGAGCAAGATCGTACTTCAAGTTAACGGTGTCCTCATCGATAATATTCACAACAAGAAACTTCGTGCACAATTCCAAATAGATGGAGAAGTTGAACGTTACACAGACCCTTCCGAGAACCAAAGTTTTTCATCGGCAGAGTTGATCGAAATGGCAGCCAAAGGGAGCTTCGTAGGAACCTTTACCGCTTATCTCGGTCGGATTTTTGACTATGACCATCCACAGCCCGCTTTGTGGACGGAAGGTCCAATGGAACAACAACGCGGCCGTCAAGACTTCCCCACTCTTTTCCCGCAGCAAAAAACAATGACACTCAGTGGGCGTCATATCCAAAACCAATCATCCATTTTAGTGGATGGTGCGCAGACTACGGGCTCTGTGGAAGTATCGGGAGAAGTGCTGACAATCTCCTTAACCGACCTACCGTCCACTGGCTTGCACTTTCTACAGTTGCAAAACCCGAATGGACTTGTAAGCAATGAATTCCTCTTCCATGTCACGGATAAAAAATCATTAGAAGATCCCAAGAAACGATCCTTAGTGGGTACCATTCGTCATTCGGGAGTCCAACGACTTATCGGGACGTGGGTAGATCGCGATTCTAAGGGAGATGCCTTAAAAATCACCTATGATTGGAAAGTAAAAGATCGAATCATTGAGCACACGAGCGTTGACTCCCAAAATGAATCTCATGCGCTAATAGGCGTTAACCGTGCTAACGGTTTGGTCTATCACGTTGGAGGAGATCGAAATGGAGCTTCGTTTACGGGTAACTGGGAAGCCGATACCAATGGCGACTCACTTCTCAAATTGAACATCGAAAGCGAAAATGGTGGAAAGCATTCTCTTACTGTTCGGTACCACTTTAACAACCAAGATCAACTAACGCTGACTGTCGAACTGCCCGAACCAATCGTTGTCCCCATGGTGAGAGCGAAAACACCATGACCATAAGTTATTCCAACAACTCCCTAAAGATTGCCTTATTGCTGCTCGCTTTACTAGCTGCTAGCTCAGCTGTAAATGCTCAAAACCAACAGGCTCCCATGCAACTGGGAGTAACGCATATCGGAGGAAAATATCATTTTTCCGATAACACTTTTCTGCTGGAAGGAGCTAAAGCCATTCAAGGGATGGATGGGCGTTGCCTCAAAGTGCCCCTGAGTCTCGACACCGAAAATCCAACTTCAAAGTTGTACCCTTTCCATTTTCAATGGCCCAAGTCAAAGACTTTGGTGGACTTAGCCAATACCGACTACTACAAATCTCTGTTTTCCATGGATTTTGATACTTACATCTTGATTGTATTTCGCCCAGAACGCCCGGCGAGCTGCTGGCGAAAATAATTTTCGGTAGAAGACGAATGGGAAGAAGGAGAGTGTTTTGCGAAACTAACAAGCCACTTGCTTCAGCAAGACGGAGACAGCCAGAAGACCTTTGTCCTTTAGAATTGGGAAGGCGATTGGGCCCTTCGAGGAAGTTTTGATCCTACCTCGAAACCACGACCAATAGCTATCGCTAATATGACTCGCTGGCTCGCCGCCAGACAAAATGGTATTGCCAAAGATAGAAATCTGCTCCACTCCGCTAATGCCAAAGTTTACCATGCTTGCGAAGTAAATTTGGTCTGGCAAGCAATGGAACTTGCTGAACCAAGTATCACCACGGATGTAATACCCCATGTGAATACGGACCTAATTTCGTATTCGGCGTGGGATACAAAAAACTCTCCACAGAAGTTTTCTCGGGCACTCGAATTCATCGCAAAACATCATCACTCCAAAGCCGCTAAGAACTTCAATAAAATTTATGTCGTCGAATTTGGGGTCCCCGAATCTGAATCGACACCAAGCGAAGCGTATGAACGAGCAAAACAATTGACAGAGCGCGCCCGAGCGTTCGGTTGCCCTTATGCGATTTACTGGCAACTCTATTGTT
>JBILTA010000837.1:0-2710 GCA_044371785.1 Pirellulaceae bacterium
TTGTGTTATTGTAAAATAATCAGATGGATAAGGCGTCTCTAATCCTAAATTTCCTTGGGCCCATGTTTCACCTAAAGCCTGAATAAAAAATGAGCCTGCATCTAAATGACCATGGCTGGCATTATTATTCCCAGCATGAATGCCAGCATAGAGCGCCATTTCATCAGATGTATTTTCAAACAAATATGCATATTCGACTCCCTTCACATAACCCGCATTTGGAATAGTCATGGTACTACCCTGCGTTACCAATGCGCGATCATAAAAAAGCAAATCGGTCCAGCCGTTCATCTTAATTGTCCTGCTTGAATTAATTGAAAGACAACGATCGTAATGTGTTTTTGCCATAGTGGCATCTTGGTAAAATTTAGAGAACCAAAAATGTGATAAAAATCGATTGTTCTTCCCCACATAAAGGTAATCATCGCCAAATGTAGCAGTACCAACTGGACCTGATACTAAATAAGGGAAAGCGCCTGTTTTTCGAATACCCTCTGGATTGGTCAACCCATAAGTTCCCCCTATCACACGTTTCATAGCCTCCAAAGCTAAGTAAGTGTTACTAAGCCCATATGACCAATAAGACATCCCCTCTTCACTGGCGCCGTCAGGATTTAGTGTTTGTACATAACTCATCATATTATTTGCAGCTATAGCAATAACACTACCAAGAAATACAGAATCCATTTCATATGAAGCTAATGACGCCATGATCATACCTCCATGACAAATTCCATTCCAGTTATTAGTGCTCTGATACCACTTCCATGCCCCTGTTCCAGTTTCAATTTGTGTTTTACCTGGTTGCAATACAAAGCTTTTGACAGCATTATAAAGCCTTTGTTTTTGTGCGGCTGTTAAATATGTCTGTAAACCATCCATGGCAAGGGCTACTCCTTTAGCCGCAATGCCTGCGTCTAAAAAATGTCTGTTAGCACCCCAATCTGGATAGTTGCACATTCTATCTAATTGCTGCCAACAACGTGCTGCATAGCGGGCATCTCCTGTAAATTGATAAGCTAAAACCAAGTAAGGAATTTGATCATTACAAGCTGTATGTATATTAGAAATACGCAATCCGGCACCATCTAGTCCATAATCAAGAATAGGAGCTGTGAGTAATGTATTAGCTCTTGAGATAATATCATCATACGTTGGCTTAGCAAATTGATCTGATTGCGCAGCAGACTTTATAGCAGCAATCTCAGCAGCATTGTACAGCAATCGTGGAAAAACATTTGTTTTACCAGTAAACGAGATGGAAGCACGAACCTGTGCTCCTGAAACGGGTATACTTAAGCTAGCGGGATTTATAGAAGGATTAGGGGTAGGTGTTGGAGTTGGCGTAGCCCCGCCTCCTGCATCTTTCTTACAACTGAATAGCAAAAGTGGTATACAAATAGAAAACAGCAACCGATATATGTTCATAAATCGAAAATTTAAGTGCTGCTTTGAAATTAACCCCAATGAGTCGATTTAGAAAGGAATAATTATGATAAATAGTGCAAACGTTTGCGTAATTTAGGTTGCCCCATTTCACCTGATATTTGTACCTGCCATGAAGCAAGCAACTATAAAAGACATTGCACAATTGGTTGGGGTTTCTGCCTCTACAGTATCCAGGGCCCTAAAAGGAAGTCCAGAAATAAGTGAGGAAACAATTATAAAAGTCCAAGAAACCGCAAAGAGGTTGAATTACTTGCCCAACAAGGCAGCTCTTAGTTTACTACACTTTAAAACCAGAACTATAGGCGTAATTGTTCCTAACCTTGGATATAGTTTTTTCTCCACTGCATTAGAAGGAATAGAAGAAGAAGCTTCAAAACGAGGGTACACAGTTATAGCTAGCCAATCATTAGAGTCTGAAGAAAAAGAGATAAGAAATGTGATTGATATGAAACGAAGTGGTGTAGATGGAGTTTTAATATCATTAGCACAGTACAGTAGTAAATTAAATCACCTATTAGAACTTCAGTCACAGATGCCCATTGTATTATTTGACAGAGTTTCTGATAATATTCATTGCTCTAAAATTTTTGTAAATAATACTGCGGGTGCTTTTAGTGCTGTTGAGCATTTAATTAAAATTGGTTGTAAGAGAATTGCATATATGGCAGGTCCAAAAAACCTGCTTATAAGTAATCGTAGAAAAGATGGCTATGCCATGTCATTATACAGACACAAGATGAAAGTGGATGAAAAACTCATAGTACACTGTGAGTTTAGTCATAATTCTGCAATGAAAACCGCGCTGAAACTGTTAAAATCTAAAGATCGACCTGATGGCATTTTTGCAATTAGTGATCGGGTTGCTATTGGAGCAATGGCAGCAGCAAAAAAATTAAATCTCCGTATTCCTGAAGATGTTGCAATAATTGGTTTTAATGACGAACCAATTGCAGCGCTAGTCTCGCCATCACTTTCAAGCATACGACAGCCTGCAAAAATAATTGGACAAATGGCTACCAAACTACTAATTGATCAAATTGAGTCAGAAAAAGTCTTTACACCTGTCATAAAATCTTATATGACACGCATATCTGTTCGCGAATCAACTAAAAAAAAGTAACTAATACTGACTGGGGTGTTTCCAATCACCAAATGGCTTTTTAATAGTTCTTTTGATAGGAATTTGCATTCCTTTTGTATTTTCTAGCCAATCGTATAAATCTTTTGACATTGACTTTATAATAGTCTCATATTCTTTTTT
>JBILTA010000765.1:0-2710 GCA_044371785.1 Pirellulaceae bacterium
TATCAGAAGCATGGTTTGAAAACGGAACCGTCGGGCGCTATTGCATTGGCTGCCGCAATCCACGATATGACCTTCGGCCTCAAAGCGGCCGACCGTGACGGTGACATCGTGATCGTTGTCAGCGGCCGCAATGCCGACGAAGATGCCTTCCGCCGCTGGCTGGACGTTTAATTCGGCCACCCAAGTATCGATCTCTTTTGAACTGGATCGTTTAACCCGTAGCCGAATCGCAGCACAGGCTAGGGTGCGCTGCGTGCCAGACGAGCCTCACCCTTAGCTAAAGAAAATCCGTTCCGCTGTTCCACGTAACATTTCTGCTTTATCGCTGGCAGATAAGAAATCCGCACGGTCACGAATCAATTCAATCGAAGCGGCGTAGGTATGGCCGCCTTCCACTTGGAACGGGCAGTCGCTCGCCCACATCAAACGCTTAGGCGAATAGGCATCGACCACTTGCCGGATCATCGGTAACAGATCTGTATAGGGTGCTTTCTTTTTTCCTAAAGCGTAAAACGCAGAAGTTTTAACATGCACGTTGGGAAACTTAGCCAGAGCACATAATTGAGCGAGTTGCTCTTTGTCGACTTCACCACTGATTCCGATCCGAGCGAAATGGTCGATGACCACTTTGGTGTCTGGATGCTTTTGGCACAGCTTTTGAATGAAGGGTAAGTCGCTTGGGTTGATCAAAGGACAAATCGCCAGGTTTTCCGCCTGGGCGGTGGTCCACATTTTTTCCATACCTGCATCATCGACCCATTTCGCAGCTTCACCCGCGGTTGGATAAATGCGAAAACCTCTCACGCCACCCTGCTTGAGCTCCTTCATTTTCTCGGCGACATCTTTAGCTTGATAGTCCACAATGCCAACGCCAGAAAATACACCAGGATGAGCTTTGATCACATCCAACATGTAGCGATTGTCATATTGGTAATAGCTCATTTGAATGAGTACGATCCGCTTCACTCCACAAGGTTGGCTGTGCGCGAACAGTTCTTCAGGAATAAAACTGGCTGGTTGCATATCGCTTTTTTTGAATCCCGAAGATAGTGGATACTTTTCGAGATCAGGGGTCCAAACATGTACATGGGCATCGATCCAATCTCCATCAACTGAAATCGCTGGGACGGAAGCGAGAAGTTTTGAACTCAATACGGCAGTTGTAGCTAGCGAAGATTGAGCCAGAAATGCACGGCGTGAGAAACTCATGATGAAGGGCCTCTTAAACAGGTGAGAGCAGGGGAGGAAAGGAAGGTTATAGTTTCTTAAGGTTTTGAACGCTTAATTCAATACTCTTTAATGGAGCAGGGGATTGGTCTTGTTCGACGTGACAGAGTTCAACACCGATATCCTCAGCAATTTGGATAACTTGCTTCATATCGATACAACCTTCGCCAACTTCTTTGAAAGCTTCGGCGGGAACTTTACCTTCATCTGTTTCAGTCTGGCTACCTGTGAGCAGATCTTTCAAATGAACTTGAGCCACACGTCCCTTGAGGCGTTTGAGTGTATCGAGTGGATCCCATCCTCCGATGGCCACCCAGAAGACATCGAGTTCGAACTTCATGTTTTTGGGTTCAAACTCTTTCATGAACACATCAAAGCCCGTGGTCTTGTCTTGAATCGCGGCGAACTCGAAAGAATGATTGTGGTAACAAAGGGTCAGTCCAGCCGCATGGCATTTTTCTGCGGCTTGATTGCAGCGTTCGGCAATTCGTTGGTATTGTGCGACGGTTTCTCGATGGCCTTTGCCAATGTAGCCAAAGACCAAATACTTTAAATGATATTGTTTTGCCTGTTCGATGATTTGATCCATCGAAGGAAGGCTTGAAGTCGGTTTGTCATTGCCGAGAACTTCCCAATTGAAAAAGGCAGAGTTCACTTCCATCCCCAAGTCCTTGGCGATAGGAGCAATTTGTTTCGCATCGGCCACGTCCATTAATTCCACTTGTTTGTAGCCCGCAGCGGCCACAGTTTTAAGCGTGGCTTGCGGATCGGAAGCCATTTGGTTTCGCACAGTCCATAGTTGCAAGCCTAAGGTCTTCATGTAGGCGTGATCAGGTGGTAACGCGGAGAGCCCCGAACGAGAAAGGACCAAAGAAGAACTGGCTGCGAGAGTAGTAGCCAAAAACTGTCTACGATGGAACATAGGAAAAGCTTTGTCTGGTATGAGTAGATGAATTTGAATGGAAGAGCGGTTAGGATAAGAGAGTCGAGTAAGATGCAGCACCGCTGCTGCATTATATCCCACCTCCTGACGACTGTCGCCTTCTCGTCGATTGGATAAGCGAATCTGTTATGTTTTTCTACCTGCTCGGCCAGGCCGCTATGGATTGGGTTCAGAACTATGATCCGCTGCAGCAGCCTTTTTTCTCGACATTGATGGCAGCTTCACCGGTCGTTGCTTTGTTAACGCTGCTGGTTCTGGGATGGCAAGCGCATCGAGCGGCGTTGGCTGGGTTGGGGCTGGCAATTGGAGTGGCCGTCTTGGGTTTTGGTATGCCGCTGTTATCGGTGATCGCAGCCGCATTGTATGGTGCAGCATTCGGCTTAATGCCCATCGGCTGGATTGTAGTGGCAGCTGTGTTCTTGTATCGCTTGACTGTGGTCAGTGGGCAGTTCGATGTGGTGAAACAATCGGTCGCTTCCATATCGCCCGATCATCGCATTCAGGCACTGCTGATCGCATTTTCATTTGGCTCGTTTATTG
>JBILTA010000826.1:0-2706 GCA_044371785.1 Pirellulaceae bacterium
TTCTTTCTCTCAGGAGATGACCATCTTTATCCGCGTGATTTTTTTACATCTGCTCATTCTGGTGTTTTTAATGGCACTATTTGTAGAGCAATTAGAGTTTTACCGGAACCTCTTGTTGTTGTATCATTCACTTTTATTACTAGTGATTCCTTTTGCAAAATATTTCTATCGAGTGATCATTGCTTTCATACGCAGCCAATATAAGTATGTTAGAAATATAGTGGTGGTAGGAACAGCCGATAAGGGAGCTAACTTTTACCGCTCTGGTATGCTGATCAATAATCTTCGATTTTTAATTGTTGGCTATCTTGCGGATACCCCTACTACACAGCTCACAGAAAATTATTTGGGGCCTATCGATACACTTGCTGAGGTACTGCAGACTAAAAATATTGACGAAGTTTTTTTAGCACTACCCAATAGTCAGGTGGAGCAGATAAACTACGTAGTGGATTGTTGTGAAAAACAACAAGTGCAATTAAGTGTGATCAATGACTTTAATCGATTAGATGCAGCGTCGCTGAGAGTAACCAGCTACGCAGGCTTTCCGGTGGTAGGTCTTCGTTATTTTCCGCTGGATGATTCCGAGAATCGATTTTTCAAAAGGGCTTTTGATGTTTTTTTCTCCTTGTTGGTTATGATTTTTTTAATGAGCTGGTTGATTCCTTTGTTGGCCTTGCTTATTAAGATCAATTCCAGGGGCCCGGTATTTTTTATACAGGATCGTTGGGGCTTGAACAACAAGAGAATACGCTGTTTAAAATTCAGGACCATGCGACTGCAAAATGGTCAAGTAAATGAGGTAAATGAATTTTCTCCTGCTCGTAAAAATGATCCTCGTGTTACAAGCTTGGGTAGGATTCTTCGTAAAACCAGTGTAGACGAACTTCCTCAGTTCATCAACGTATTATTAGGCGATATGTCGGTGGTGGGTCCTCGTCCACATCCTATTCCCCTTTCGTTGGAGTCTAAAGATGTGGTACAGCATTATATGCTTCGCCATTTGGTGAAGCCTGGTATTACAGGATGGGCACAAGTGAATGGAAGCCGGGGAGAAGTACAAAGTCAATTTGAAATGCGTACTCGAGTAGTCTTCGATCTATGGTATATCGAAAATTGGAGTTTTTGGCTTGATTGTCAGATAATTTTCCAAACAATCGTTAATCTAATTAAAGGTGATGAAAAGGCTTATTAATTGATTATTAAGGCCTAACACTTAAAAAAAAGATTCCATAAAATTGTGTTTTGATTAAGAAAGATGCAACCTTTGTAGGGCCTTATGCTACAGAAAATTAATATTGTTCCTCGTTGGATCATTTTTTTGATTGATCTCTCAATCTGTAATTTTTCCTTAGTTGTAGCCTATCTGATTGGTCATAATTTGAATTTTAGTCTGATCAGTTTACGAGAGTTAAGTTCAAATCTGCTAGTACTCTCAGTTTTGAATACCTTGATTTTTTTCAACTTTAAAACCTATGCTGGCATTGTAAGATATACCGGGGTTCAGGATGCGTTTAGAGTAACCTATTCTTTATTAGTCAGTACGGGTATTTTGGGATTTTTATCACTAGTATCCCTTGCTAATGATAAATCTTTCATTTCATTACCACTGGTAACCTTGATCATTTATGCTATTTTTTCATTTCTAAATCTCATCGCTTACCGGGTATTAATAAAATATGCGTTCAATTATCTCCGGAATTCAAAAATGACTCCTAAGAATGTAATTATCTACGGAGCCGGTGAAGCAGGTTTTGCTACCAAGCGCGTGCTGGATCATGACATTTCTTCTAAGACGCGCGTGATTGCCTATATCGACGATAATCCTAGAAAAGAAAGTAAGGTGGTGGATGGCGTTCGCATTTATGCATACGAGGATTTAGATCAGCTATTGAAATTGTATGATATTGATGAGATTATTATTTCAACATTCTCTGTTCCTGCTACTCGTCGTTCACAACTCATCGAAACTTGTTTAGACCAAAACATTACTGTCTTAGCAGTTCCTCCACTAGACAAATGGATTAATGGGCAGTTCTCAACGCGCCAGCTACAGACCATACGAATTGAACAGTTATTGGAAAGAGATCCAATAAAGCTCAACCAAGAGCAGCTTGATAAGCAAATTACGGGCAAGCGGGTGTTGGTAACCGGTGGGGCAGGTTCAATTGGAAGTGAAATTGTTCGTCAGTTATTAAATTTTAGTCCTTCTACAATTATAGTGTGCGACCAGGCGGAAACTCCTTTGCACGAATTGGAATTGGAACTCAAGTCAATAAACAAAAATTCTAAACTTGTATTTTTCCTGGGTGATGTGCGTAACAAATCGCGCATGGTGGAACTATTTGAAAGCTTCAGGCCTCAAATAGTTTATCACGCGGCTGCCTACAAGCATGTGCCTATGATGGAGCTTTCACCCGCAGAGGCTTTGTTAACTAATGTTGGCGGAACTCGATTAATTGCAGATTTGTCACTTCAATTTAAAGCACAGCGTTTTGTAATGGTCTCCACCGATAAAGCGGTTAATCCTACCAATGTGATGGGGGCTTCAAAGCGTTTAGCCGAGATGTATGTACAATCGCTTAGCAGACGCGAGGGCATCGAAACTCGATTTATCACCACTCGTTTTGGAAATGTACTGGGGTCAAATGGTTCAGTTGTACTTCGTTTCAAGGACCAGATTGCTAAGGGAGGCCCCGTAACAGT
>JBILTA010000766.1:0-2705 GCA_044371785.1 Pirellulaceae bacterium
TTAGATCAAGATGCGACCCGTGAGTACGGTACACGCTGCTTGATCGCACGTCGCTTAGTTGAACGCGGCGTTCGCTTTGTGCAAATCTACACCTCCACGCAGCAGTGGGACCATCACGGCAATATCATCGCCGCGCTCCCCTCCACCTGCAAGAAGATCGATCAACCAGCAGCCGCTTTAGTCAAGGACCTAAAGCAACGCGGACTGCTCGACTCAACGCTCGTCCATTGGGGTGGCGAGATGGGGCGTCTTCCCGTGATTCAGAATGAGAAGAATGTTGGCCGCGATCATAACACCTACGGCTTCAGCACCTGGTTAGCGGGCGGTGGTGTGCGCGAAGGCACGATATTCGGTGAAACAGATGACTTCGGCTATCAAGCTGTAAAGGACGTAGTTAATCACTATGATTATCATGCTACGCTACTGCATTTGTTCGGTTTAGACGCACAAAAACTCTCGTTCATTCGGCCCGGTGGAAGTGGCACTCTGCTCGATGGTCAACCTGGCCGAATCGTAAACGAGATCTTAAAACGCCCTGCATAGTAGATTCATCGTTAATCCGCCCCCTCATTTTGGCACAATTCGTTCTTCCCTCCTTCCCAAAAAGCCCTTCGCCGTTCAAACTTTTGCTATCTGGTCTTTGTCCCTTTTTGTGAATGGTTATGGAGAGTTCGAGTGAGCATCACGTTTCGTATCGCAGCCCTGGCAGGTGATGGTATTGGGCCTGAAGTGATGAAAGAGGCCATCGCCGTTTTGCGAGCCGTGGAAAAAAAGTTCTCGCTCTCATTGCAAATCACCGAAGCCCCTGTCGGCTGGGCTGGCATTGATGCCTATGGCACAGCACTTTCCGATAACGTGTTGCAACTATGCAAAGATTCGCATGCTATCCTCTTCGGTTCTGTTGGCTTACCCGATCGTGATAACACCGTACCCAAAGATCAGCGTCCAGAACGCGCAGCATTGCTCCGATTGCGCAAAGAGTTTTCGCTGTACGCTAACTTGCGTCCCGTTCGTCTGTACCCTGAACTCGTTCATGCTTGCCCACTGCGAACCGAACGCATCTCGAAAGGCGTCGATGTGCTTGTGGTTCGCGAATTAACCGGCGGTCTCTACTTCGGTCAACCCAAAATGACCACCGAGTTACCCGACGGCCAAAAGAAAGCGGTCGACTCCATGGTCTATACAACACATGAAGTCGAACGCATTGCCCATGTTGCGTTTCGCGCGGCCCGCCTACGACGCAAACTCGTCACCAGCACCGATAAAGCCAACGTTCTCGAATCGGGCATTTTGTGGCGCGATGTCGTCACCGAAGTCGCAAAGCAATATCCAGACGTCACATTGGAACATATGTTAGCGGACAACGCTGCGATGCAGTTAATCCTCAACCCAGGTCGCTTCGATGTGTTGCTCTGCGAAAACACTTTCGGCGATATGCTCAGCGATGAAGCCGCCGCGTTGGCTGGCTCACTGGGTATGCTTCCTAGTGCTAGTCTTGGTGCTGCGACTGGGGCGGAAACCACCTTTGGTCTTTACGAACCAGCTGGCGGTTCTGCACCAGACATCGCCGGTAAAGGTATCGCTAATCCACTGGCACAAATTCTCTCCGCTACGCTCTTGTTGCGTTACAGCTTAGGTCTCGATCGCGAAGCGGCCGCCGTGGAAGCAGCTATTGCCAAGGTGATCGCTAGCGGCAAACAAACTCGCGATGTGTGTGCTCCTGATAACAAATCACCGATCGGCACAAGCGAGATGGGCCAAGCCATCTGCGATGCGATATTGACCTAAGCCCTGATAAGGTAAAGAACAACAATGAAGACGGTTCCCGATTTCTGGTTTGAACCTCATCCATGGATCAATGGTTCATGGCAACCAGGTTCCGAATCGGTAACCGTCTCCAATCCCGCCACAGGCGTTCCACTCGCACACATCACACGAGCCTCCGCTACACAAGTGCATCAGGCTATCGAGGGTGCCGCCAAGATTTTTTCCGAGTGGAAACACCGTTCTGCAGCAGAACGAGGCAACATCCTCAAAAGAATCGCAGCTCTACTGCTCGAACGCAAAGATCGTCTCGCTCGATTGCTTACGTCAGAACAAGGCAAACCTTACCCACAAGCGGTTGCTGAAGTCGAATACTCGGCCAGCTTCTTTCAGTGGTTCGGCGAAGAAGCTCGGCGCGTTTACGGACGAGTTGTACCTCACCCTGAATCCGATCGCGAGTTCATCATCGAACACAAACCGATCGGCGTCGCTGGCCTGATCACGCCTTGGAATTTCCCACTGGCACAAGCAGCCAAAAAAATCTCGGCCGCTTTGGCTGCAGGTTGCACCGCAGTGTGGAAACCTGCGGAAGCAACACCCTTGATTGCGTTAGCAGTCGCACCGTTGTTTCGCGAAGCGGGTGTGCCCGATGGTGCGATACAAATTGTGCCGGGACGTGGCTCCGTGATTGGCAATCTCTTCGCTGATCATCCCGCAGTTCGCGTCCTGAGCTTAACGGGCTCGACATCCACCGGCAGCTCGCTTATGGCAGCCGCCGCCCGCGGTATCAAACGAGTCTCCTTGGAACTTGGAGGCAACGCTCCTTTTATCATACTCCCTGATGCCGATCTAGCCTTTGCTGCGGAACAACTTTGTCGCTTAAAGTTGTTTGTCTCAGGACAAGTATGCGTTACTGCCAATCGCATCTTCGTACATCGCGA
>JBILTA010000767.1:0-2704 GCA_044371785.1 Pirellulaceae bacterium
TGGTTGCCTTTGGTTTAGGTCGGACACTCATTTTGTCAGATCGTTTACTCGTCGACGATATGCTCGCAGCCTTACGTAAAGAAGATGACAAAATACAAGCAGCCTTTATTGTGTTGCTTCAAAGCCCGCAGTTTCAAAACATACGGCCCCCAAACTTGCAATAGGATGAAAGCCATGACTCAGAATGATCAGCCAATTTACAGTGGCAATTCAAACAGTGGCCGCTGGAGTCGGCGTGTGTGGCTGCGCGGGGCTGGAGTTTTGATCGGCCTACCCTGGTTGGAATCGATCAAGGTTTGGGGCGATGATACAACGATTCCAGCCACCGCCACACAGCCATATCCACTCCGTTTTGCCGTGATGTTTATGGCATGTGGTGTCCATCCCGATCATTGGTGGGCCAAGGGGAATGGCGATTCGCTAGAGCTGAGTCGATGTTTGCAGCCATTGCAAAATTTACGCAACCAATTGAACGTCATCCATGGTCTTTTCAATAAGAATGCAACCGGCGTCGGAATTCATCCTGGCCAAACGGGCAATATCTTGTCAGGAGCAGCACTCAAGAAAGGTGCTGAGCTTCGCGGCGGAATCAGTGTTGATCAAGCTATGGCGAATGCTCTTGGTAACGAAGATATCGTCCCCAGCATGGTTCTTGGGTGCGAGCAACCGACGACCGGTTATCATGAAACCAACTTCTCAATGGCGTATAGCTCACATATTTCTTGGCAGAATGCCACTTCTCCGGTTCCGATGGAAGTGTATCCCGCTCTCGCATTCGACAGCTTGTTCGAAAATCGTGGCAGCCAGCGAAATCGTAGTGTACTCGATCGCGTGATGGAATCCGTGGAGGATTTGCAACGAGATTCCTCCGCCGCCGACCGTGCAAAACTGGATGAATATCTAACAAGTATTCGCGAGGTGGAAAAGCGTATCGATCGACAACGTGGCTCCATGGAAAAAGCTCAGGAAAGAAGCCATGCCAAGGGCCAGCCCATTGCTATGATGCAACGCCCAGAAAATGGTCTTCCGGAGGATATTCGCCAACATATGCAGTTGATGTGCGACATTATCGCTTTAGGTTTTCAATCTCATCGCACGCGTATCGCCACGCTACTGATGTGCCGCGATATCTCCGGTCTTTTCTACCCATTTCTAGATGTAAAGAAGCCGCATCATCTTGCCTCCCACGACGATCGTTCCGATGAATGGGAAAAAGTAACTACTTACTACGTCGAGCAAGTGGCCTATCTCGCCAATAAGCTGCAATCAATGCCAGAAGGTGACGGAACGGTACTCGATCACTCCTGCCTTCTGTTTGTCAACAATATGTGGTCTGGCAGTAAACATGATTCAACCAAGGTCCCCTTGTTGACTCTTGGAAAACTAGATGGTGCCTTAAGAACCGGCCGAGCACTCGATTATTCAGACCGTCCGGCCGAGGAGAGAAGACTATGCAGCCTGTACCTGTCGCTGATGAAGCGGATGGGAATCCAAGCGGAAGAGTTTGGTGATGCGACTTCCGAATTAGCGAATCTGTAATTCGCGGACAAATTCAAAACTGAATTCGATATACGTCCCAAGTGATCTAGAAAACGATTCACCTAGTCACAAAAATTTCATGCAAGAAAAAGACCAAAAGCTCCATAATCGGATTGGCCCTTTTGAACGTCTAGCTGAACTTGAGGCTGTGGAGATGTTAATTGACCTGTTTCGGTAGCCTTTGTGTCGCAACAATTACATCGGGCGATCAACGCCAAGCCCCAATGGCACCATTTTCATGATCGATTTGGACGAATCGTAGGGTCCACTTGATGAACCACTTACGGGTGTAAACTGCCTGCAAGAGCGGTTTCAATCTAGCAACGCCATTCTGGACCTATCGGTACATCTTGAAAGATAGATGTCTCGTCCTACCATGATCTAGGCTTGTTAGCTCAAACATAAACCTACCACTTTTCCTTCCTAGTCGAGTAGAACCAAAACAGTCACTAAGGGAACCGAACTCTGTCTTCGGTTTACCGCACGGTGCTATTTGAATTTACGTGAGGCAACCACATAGCCGTGCCTTCGACTGCTGTGCTGGGTTCTACGACGCAAGTAAACGAATGATTCGATTACTCTGATGATGTTTTCCAAAAAGATGGCCGTACATGCCCTCAGGAAATGGCATGCTGCCCAAGTGTTTATCGATTCGTACTTTCATACGTTGTTGCCAGAGAATCTCCATTTGCTTCTTGCAGTTCCGGAAAGTTTCTTTGATGCAGATGACTTTGGGCTAGACGAAAGGAAGGATCGTTTAGTACCGATACTTCAAGTGGGAGCAGAGGATACGGTTTTATTCGATGACCCAGACTCCCACAAACTAGTCCTGATTTCCGTAGATGGTCCTGACGTACGTGATACATTTCTTTCTTGGCAACAGTTTGTAGCTCACTTTCTACTTGTTTTATTAGAAAGCGGGGTCGATGAAGTACGCTGGTATCGGATCGCCTCAATCGTTGAAGCGAGTTATGCGACCGACGTAATCGCTTTTTGGAAAAATGCGCAAGTGCTACCGAGTCGTGATCGGATTTCTTTGCGAAAGCAATTTATCAGCTCAATAAGCTGTTAAATTCCTAACTGCCATACTACGTCATCGCGTTCATGGCTTGTAAAAGCGGAAGTCCCAACCCAACGGCGATGAAGCAAAATAAGAGAAACAGTA
>JBILTA010000009.1:0-25405 GCA_044371785.1 Pirellulaceae bacterium
CTAGCTGTTATCGCTTGAAGTTTGCAGTAATCTGGTGCAGTTGAAATACGAATGGCTTTTGGCTCAGATTGAATGTCTCAGAGGTAACCGTGCAAGCTACTTTTGCATCCCGCAACACCGCTATCCTTTTGTGGTTCGGATTAATTCTTTCGCCATGGATGAACCAGACCTTCGGACAAGCAACGAATGAAAAGCCTTTGACACGTATCGCTTTTGGATCGTGTGCGACTCAGATGAATGCTTGCCCGATTTGGAAGGAAGTACATGAGTACCAACCGGAATTGCTGTTGCTTTTGGGTGACAACGTCTATGCAGACGTTGTCGATGGTCGGTTGGTACCTTCGACACCTGAGCGGATTCGAGAGGCTTATGAATTGTTGAGCAAGGACGAGGGTTTCGCGTTGATACGGAAATCAACTCCGATTATGGCCGTTTGGGATGATCATGATTTCGGCAATAATGACGCAGGGGTCGAGTGGGTTCACAAAGGAGTTTCCGCCGAGATTTTTCATGACTTCTTTGGTACACCAAAAGATTCCCCCAAGCGAACGCAGCAGGGCTTGTACGATGCCAAAATTTTTGGGCCAGCCGGAAAGCGAACTCAGATCATTTTGTTGGATACTCGATACTTCAGAACCGAATTGACGAAGGCCAAAGCTCCATTGCCTGGGACACGCAGTATTCCCTACGAAGAAGCGACGGGCCCTGAAGCTCAAATGTTGGGTGATGCACAATGGAAGTGGTTAGAAGAGCAGCTCAAACAACCTGCAGAAGTTCGCATTATTGGTAGCAGCATTCAGGTTGTGAGCGATGAACATCCGTACGAAAAATGGTCGAACTTCCCGAATGAGCGTGAGCGGCTTTATCAGTTGATTCGCAAGTGTGAAGCGAGTGGTGTCATTCTACTAAGCGGTGATCGGCATCTCGGAGAAATCTCCTTGGACACGCAAGCGGTTGGATACCCGCTTCATGACATTACTGCCAGTGGTCTAAATCAAGCGAACAAGCGCTGGCGTACCATTGAGGCCAATAGCAAGCGTGTGGCGGCTTTGCAGTGGGGTGACCATTTCGGAAGTATTGAAATCGATTGGTCGGTTACAGATCCGATGATTCGATTGCAGTTGCGTGAAGAGAATGAGTCGGTTGCCGTACAAACTCGGTTCCCTTTAAGTGCGTTGAAGGCTCCCAAGGCTGATATGCCTGCACCGGCTGGTGTGTTAGCACCGGCGTCGGTACTGAGTGTCGCGTCGGGAGAAATGGTGGAAGTGCAAATGATCGTTCGCAGTGGACGAGCGCTTAAAAATCCGGATCGAATCTTGCTTAATAGCCAAATGGATTTTCGACAGAACGAGAACCTAACGGCAGTCTTTTTGGATTCGGCGGCGGAAGACAAATGGGATGGGGCGACCTTAGAAACCTTTCTGAACAAAACGATCCGATTTCGAGGTAAAGTCACTCTGTACAATAGCCGGAAGCAAGTTGAAATCAGCCGTCCAAGCGATTTGGAAGTCGTCGATCCATAACAGACATGACTGGAAAAACGTGTCGTTTACCCCATAGCAGCAGCGTAGTGGAGGCTGGGACGAAAGCACTTGACTCCAAAAACTTGTGCAGGTTATCGAGGATGCGGCCTCGGAACCTGAGAAAAGTCTTGGACCTTGGCGCACGATCAGTTATACTCGTTTGAAATGCAATTCTGCATGGTTGGCACACCGTCTTATCTTATGCCAGCAACAATAGAGGGAACTGATGGAAACCTTGCGTATTTCCTGCGTGCTGATTGTTTCTTTTCTTTTAATGAGTGGTTCGTGCTGGGGTTTTCAAGCGAGTAAACCCAACAGCAAGTCGAGTTCCAAGTCGACAAAGGCTTCAACGCCCAAACCTGGAACGACGCGGATGGAGAAGTTACCACTTCCCGAGATCATTACGCGATTGCCGCAAAGTCCACCCTTTAAAGTGGCCAAGATTGATCGCAGTCGACGGGCCGATGTTCAGTCGGCGGCATCGCAGATTGACGCCCTCATCGACCGAAGCTTGGAACAAAGTGGAGAGAAGCCACAACCAACTTTGCGCGATGAGCAATTCGTACGTCGTATCTACCTCGAATTGGGCGGCCGCATCCCCACCTATGATGAAGCGAAAAAGTTTCTCGACTCCAAATCGGAATCCAAACGCGTCCAATTGATCGATGATTTGCTCGAAAGTCCCGACTACGTTTCGCACTCGTATAACTATTGGGCGGACGTGTTGCGTCTCACAGAACGCCCGAATGGAAATCTCTTCTTAGATCCCTATTTGGCTTACATCAAAGAAAGCATCGCCAATAACAAGCCCTACGACCAATGGGTTCAGGAAATGCTCACCGCCAATGGCAAGGTTTGGCAGAATCCAGCATCGGGTTTTCAATTGCGTGATCAAGGTATGCCGTTGCCCTACGTCGACAACACCGTGCGAGTGTTTCTCGGAAAACAAATTGGCTGCGCACAATGTCACGATCATCCATTTGATGATTGGACACAAAAGCAGTTTTATGAATTGGCTGCATTCACTGCTGGCACGCAATATCGAATCAACAACAACGATCCAATGTTCAAGAAAGGTGGGACGAATCCGGGGGAATTGATCAAGCAAGCGCGTGAAAAGGCTCCCGAAGGCAAAGTGCCAGGACAGTTTCAGCAATTGGTAAATGCCAATGCTTATTCGATCAAGTTCGCCAATCGTCCTCTGAAGTTACCTCATGATTATCAATACTCTGATGGTAAACCAAATGATGTGGTCAAACCAAAAGTTTTATGGGGAGATGTCCCAACTTCAGCATCCACTGCTGAACTTCGTCAGCAGTTTGCCTCGTGGGTAACTCATCGCGAAAACCGCCAATTCGCTCGCAACATTGCGAATCGCATATGGAAAAAAATGATGGGTTTGGGTGTCGTCGAACCGATCGATGACTTCAATGACAATAACAAGCCCTCGGACCCTGCATTGCTTGACCACTTGACTGATGAAATGTTGCGACTCAATTTTGATTTGCGTGAGTTCACGCGGATCATTGTGAATACGAGAGCCTATCAGCGGCAAGCGATGGTCCGTGAGAGTTTTGAGACGAAGCCCTTTCATTTTGCTGGCCCAGTGTTGAAGCGAATGACGGCCGAGCAGTTGTGGGACTCCCTCTTGACGTTGATTGCATACAATCCCTGGTCTTTCCAACGTCCAACAGCAACCGATTATATCAATGTGGCCGATATCGATTGGTCCAAGGTACAATTGGCTGATGCGGAAGCGGCCAGCAATCGGTATTCACAGAGCTTATTCCCTCCCTATTTGAACACCGAACGTCAAAAGTTGTGCGGATTCGAAGGTCAGTTGCTTGTTCGAGCAAGCGAGATCCCTACACCGCTTCCATTGGGACATTTTTTGCGGCAATTTGGTCAGAGTGATCGCGAAACGATCGAAGGGGGGAGGGAAGTCGCGACGGTCCCACAAATCCTGGCAATGTTCAACGGTCCAATTACGCACATTATGCTAAAGAAGGGATCGGTTGTGTATGACAACATGATTGAAACTGGACCTCAAAATGCCATCGATGTTCTATTCATTTCTGTGCTATCGCGAAAACCGATGGGACCAGATCGTGAATTAGCGAAGGATGAAATCAATCACAACGTTCGTTCGGAAGTGGGTTATGGCAACGTCCTCTGGGCTTTGTTAAACACGCGCGAGTTTCTCTTCATCCAATAAGTCGTCTCTTTAGCATGCCGTTCTCTAATATGATGCACACAATGGACAACCTACTTGACCAACCGATCGAGCGACGTAACTTTTTTGTTCAATCAGCAGCAGCTTTGCTGGGCGTCCACTTGCTTCCTTGGCTTGAACCTGCACTGCAGGCTGCCGATCCACCAACCGGCAAAGCGAAGCAGCTATTGCTGTTGACGATGCGTGGAGCGATGAGTCACCTGGACACGTTTGATCCCAAGCCCGGACGTGAAGTCCAAGGTACTACTGAAGCGATTCAGACCAAAATTACCGGCATTAAATTCGGCCAAGCTCTTCCCAAGCTCGCAGCTATGGCAGACCGTTTAGCCGTTATTCGCTCGATGAGTACGGAGACTGGTGACCATGAGCAGGGTACGTACCTGATGCGTACGGGATACAAAAAGATCAACAGTATCCAACACCCGAGCCTAGCAGCTTGGGCGACGATGTCGCTTGGCCCCATGAGTAAGGCATTGCCGCCCAGTGTGTTGGTAGGTAATGGCAATGAACATCCTAATGCGGGCTTCCTCGATCCGAAGTTTTTGCCTGTTCCTGTGGCCGATGCTAGTCGAGGGCTGGAGAATATCAAGTCACCAGCTTATCTTTCCGAAGACAATTTCAAACGGCGGTTGCTTTTGGCTCGCAAGTTCGACGTCAGTTTCCAAAACAAGTTCGAAGGTTCGGAACTAGAAGCTTACAACGAACTATACCGACAAGCAGTAAAGTTCATGGGAAGTAAGGACTTGGAAGCATTCGACATCAAGAAGGAACCGGAAAACGTTTTACAGGCATACGGCGCCAATCGTTTTGGCCAGGGATGCGTGCTAGCCCGACGATTGCTACAGGAAGGTGTGCGATGTGTCGAAGTTGAATTCGATGGCTGGGATATGCATCAGCAGATCTTTACAGAAATGCCCGTCAAGGGTGGTCAACTGGATCAAGCCTTTAGTCAACTTCTGGAAGATCTGAAGGCGACTGGCCTTCTCAAAACAACCGTAGTAGCTCTACAGAGCGAGTTCGGACGTACGCCAAAGATCAATGAAAACAGTGGCCGCGATCATCATCCAGGCGCTTTTAGTTTTGTTTTGGCTGGGGCTGGCATAAAGCCAGGAGTCGTACATGGCTCAACCGATGATGATGGGTTAACGGTCGCTTCCGATCATGTTTCCATTGCAGACTTCAATACCACATTGGCAGCAGCTTTGGGAATCGATACCGATCAAGAACATTTCTCGCCCAACGGACGTCCATTTAAGATCGGTGGAGGTGGTAAGCCGATTCGAACGGTGCTCGCTTAACGGATCACAAAGGGGAGTAAGGTCGTGACGATTATTCGCAATATACAATCTCGCCGCTGTTTTCTGATGAACAGTTCGGCAATAGTTGCTGGCAGCGTAGTGGGCAGCACACTATTGGCTGGCCCTGCTTGGAACGAATCTGTTAGCAAATTACGGCTCGGCTTGGTGACTTACCAATGGGGTAAAGACTGGACGGTACCCGAGCTCATTGAGAAGTGCACCGAGGCAGGTATTGAAGGCGTCGAACTTCGCAGCACACACAAGCATGGGGTCGAAATTGAAATTGAATCCGCCAAACGCTTGGATGTTAAGAAGCGATTCGCCGATTCTGCGGTTACATTGGTTGGTTTAGGAAGTGCCTGTGAATATCACGCAGTAGATCCTGCTGTCGTGCAAAAGAACATTGATGAAACCAAAGCTTGGATCGACTTGTGCCGGGAGGTAGGTGGCAGCGGGGTCAAAGTGCGGCCCAACGGCTTGCCGAAAGAAGTGCCGGTGGACAAGACCTTGGAACAAATCGGGAAATCGCTGTTGGCTGTTGGGAAATATGCAGCAGACTTTGGCATCCAAATTCGTGTCGAGGTCCACGGGGCTGGTACGCAGGAAATCCCTAACATGAAGGCGATTATGGATGTTGCCGATCACCCTAATGTCGTGGTTTGTTGGAATTGCAACCCAAACGACATGAATGGAGCAGGCTTCGCGACGAATTATGAAATGTTAGAGAAGTGGCTCGGAACAGTTCATATTCACGATTTGCGCGAGGGCAAAAACAATTATCCATGGAAGGACTTATTTCCCAAATTATTGCAGTGCAAGAGTGAGGGATTTACGGGCTGGTGCTTACTGGAAGATGGTACCGTACCTAAGGATATCCTAAGCGCGCTGAAGGAGAACCGTGTTGTGTTTGATCAGCTAACACAAAATGGGTGAATTTTCGATCTTTGATTAGACGAGACTAAAACCTGTTCTATGTTACTTTTGTGTAAGCTTTCGAACCCAAAAGAAGTTTGTCGTAATCGCCACATCGGATGAACGGTAAAGGGAGCCTAATTGTGCTCTGGGAGGCCGTTTGTGAACTCTGGGATGCCTGCGACGACGTTCGAGCCGCACCTTTGATCTAAGCCCTAAGTCATCCCATTAATGGATTTGCACATGTATCGATGCTGGCGACTGTTGCCGTGTTTGACGATTGTATTAACGGCATGCACTTCTTGTGGTACCAGTAAAACTCCGCCAGCCCCAATCATCACCTTGACCTCGGACACTGAAGTCACCGATGTCCAGTTTCTCAAAGATGGCGCCAGCTTTCTGGTCGTTGATCTCTATAAATTGACCATTTCCAAGGTTGAACCAAACAAGCCATTAATGAAGACCGATCTCTTGGGAGACGGCATGGATAACGGTTATGCATTTGCGTGTACCGATGCCGACAACCAAAGAATCTTAGTAGCGAAGCAAGAAGAAGGCCTCGCTTGTTTTGATGATTCGTTACTGTTACCAAAACAAATCGATTGCAATTGGAGTGTATCGAACTTCTATCAACCACTCAACAAAACCGATGCCATCACGATGATCGATGAAACCACATTGGCGCGAATTTCGAGCAATGCGGCGGAACCCAAGTGGCAACAGAAGACGCGTTTTACTTCGATCGAAGGAACGCATGCTCTATCGACAAAATGGGTTGCCCTCGCGGAACATGTTGAGCAACGCAAACCGGTCGTAAAACTCTATTCGCTGGAAACAGGCGAATTAAACAAGTTGACGATCGAACATAAAGACACGGTGCGCGGAATCGCTTTTTCTGCTGATGACCTCTTCATCGCGACCGCAAGCAAAGATGGTGACTTGAAGGTACATGATCTTACCAATGGAACTCTCGTTTGGGAGACTAGGAATGACAGCGACGGCGCCTTTGGTATCGCCATTCATCCCAATCAAGACTACGTTGCTGTCGGCTGCCTCAATGGGATCAAGGTTTGGTCGCTTAAAGAGAAGAAACTGCTTGCCAGTTGGAATGCCCACAAGCGATTTGTTCCCACATTAGCTTTTTCACCAGATGGTAACTACTTGATTAGCGGCTCGGTCGATAAATCGGCCAAGTTATGGCGTACGGAAAACATATTGGGATCATTTACGTACGAACGTCCTTAAACGTTATGGCTTTTCATTCTCCCAAGAACTCAAGGCGAGTTGTAAACAGTGGCTTGAGCGATATTTGTGCTGGTACATGTTTACGATACTGCTCCCAAAGAACGCCATCATCAGCTTGGTTCTTAGGATATGGCATCAAGCTAAGGCTTCCCTTTTCATCGATTGATTCTTCGCCGAATTAAACGCGACGCGGCAGGGAACGGAACGCGGATTACATGGATTGTTTGCAGAGTCCCGGTACAGGACGAGGAGCAGTGCCCGCAAACGGCCAACAAACCATGTCGTGCCAGCGTGGTAATGTTAGCTCTAATCCAGCAGGATACAGCGATAATCGTGGCGGAGGTTGTCCTGGTCGAAGTCGATTAACAAACCTACCCCATCAGATCTTTCACTCGCTGTAAGCCTCCTGGCGGGGTGTGCTAGGAGTCAAAGATGATATAGTCGCAAGAGGATATACGTCCGCTTAGCCTTCCTTAGGTCAGAACAAAAACGCTACCTCTTACGGTGCATACTGGGTTAGAAGCGTTTAGAAGTTAAATTTCGCTTTTTGCCGAACCAATAGAAATTTTTCTCGCAGTCCGGCGATAAGTTTTTATTATTCCGCCATCCCTGCAACCTCATTTTGGAGAGTTATTCCGACTTATTCTTAGATCTTGAGGCCCCGTTTCAGGCGGTCACAAGAAACCCCTTCTACCTCGCCATCTCTCATTCGCAATGTTCGTGCGGGGAATGAACATGCATGGATTGAACTAGTTCAGATTTATGGTCCGTAGGTATTACGCTGGACACAACGTTATCGAATCGACAAAACCGATGCCGAAGATAAATCACCAAAAGAAGTAATCTTGGATTTCAAGATTTGGGCCAAATTGCAAAAAACGCCGTGGATTTCTAAGGCGTTTTGTCGGTATGGGTCTAAGAAACTGACTGAAATCACTTCTGCATAGGCCGATTGATGCGAATTTTGCTTTGGAAACGCCCAGAAACCCAACCTACCTTTTTCTGCTTGGCTTTGGCCACGTTTTCCCTGTTTTACTTGAGCGACCAACTCGCTTTTGGACAAGTTGGAGTTGAAGCCTCCAGCGGAGCTAGAAATTCCACGAGCCCCTCTGCTTCGCTGGAGGCATCCGAAAAAACTCGGTTCGAAGAGGCTGCACGTTATTCGCATGCAGCCAACGGCACCGGTGTTTTAGTGATGCGAAAGGGAGACGTCATCTTTGAATCATATGCCGATGGTTGGAACGCGGATCGTCCCCATTTGCTCGCCAGTGGCACCAAAAGCTTTTCGGGTGTGATGGCAGCCTGTGCCGCAGAAGATGGAATCTTGAAGTTAGGTGAGCTGGTTTGTGAAACCTTGACGGAATGGAAGGATGATCCACGCAAATCGAAGATCACCATTCGTCAATTGCTGAGCCTGTCGAGCGGCATAGAAGGTGGCAACAACATGACGATGCCCGCCTATGAACGGGCCGTCGGTATGGCAAATGCTGTTGCAGAACCTGGGAAGAAATTTTCGTACGGACCTATCCCTTATCAATGCTTTGGCGAACTAATGAAACGCAAGCTAGCCAAGCAAAACGAAACAGTGGAAAGTTACATGCGACGCCGAATCATCGATCCAATTGGGCTGAACGTGGCTGTTTGGAGAAAAGGACTTGATGGCAACATCAATCTTCCTGCGGGCTTATTGTTAACACCGCGTGAATGGGTCAAATTTGGTGAACTGGTTCGCTTGGGAGGAAGATGGGGCGAAAAGCAAATTGTAACCACGAAGTTCCTGGATGAATGTTTCAAACCTGCACCCGCTAGCCAAGCCTATGGTATGACTTGGTGGCTTTTGGGTGGCGGTGCGGCCGAGTCATCATTTGCAGACTCCGAGGGACCCCGCGGTCGCATAACGGCTCGAATCGCTCAACAACTTAAAGCCCGACGACAAGGGCTCATTCCAGCGGACACAGTTGCAGCCTTGGGTAAAGGTAAAAATTGTTGTTACGTGATAAGATCTCAAGAAATGGTCATCATTCGTATGGGAGATAGTGCAGCGGGAGAATACAATGACCTGACCTTTCTGTCCAAAATTCTCGGGACAGAGAAGTAGGCCGCTCTTTCGCGCTAACGAGTAGAAATCAGCTCTGATTGCGTCGATAATGCATCTGGGATGTTATTGCTGTTTCAAGGGTTCTGCTAAATGTCCATGCGAAAACTACTTCTATTTTTTGCTGTCTCAATGTTGGTGGTGTTGGTTTCGATACCCGTTGCACGACGTGTGGTTGGACAGGGCCCGATCGAAAAACGCTTCGAACAATTGGACACCAATAAAGATGGAAAAGTCACCCGCGAGGAATTGACCCAGGCCGAAATCTTCGATCAATTTGATACCAACAAAGATGGAATGATCACTCGAGCAGAAGCAACTCGAACGGTCCTATCCAGTGCAGTGCGACGTTGGTTTCGCGGCGAGGACGATGGCAAAACTGGCCAGAACACACAAGCTCCACCACAGCTGGCACCTGTTCGTCAAGGTCCAGTACTGTTAAAGCCTAGTGAACATGGAATCGGAACCAAAGTACCGAACCTTGCGTTCCGAGATATTGAAAACGCAGAATACAGCTTGAATCAATGGAAGAACCAAGCGGCTGTCGTGGTTGCCTGGACTAGCACCAGTTGTCCTATCTCGAAGAAGTACATTCCGACACTCATCGAAATGGTGAAATCTTCGCCAGAAACCGTAACTTGGATTCTCGTGAATCCTATCGCAACCGATGATCGAGTTGAGATGAAGGAAGTGCTTCAACAATTCCCGCAACGCGTCATTTATGTGCCTGACGAAAAAAGTGTTTTGTCAAATCACTTTGGAGCGATCACAACTACCGATTGCTTTGTACTTAAGGGAGACCAAACCATGGTGTTCCATGGAGCGGTTGATGATCAGTATGGTTTTGGATATTCGATTGATCAACCCAACCATCGATACTTGCAAGATGCCATCAACGATGTGATCAGTGGAAAAACACCTTATGTAGCCGCCACGACCGCCCCCGGTTGCACACTTGAGAAAACCCAAACGGCAACATCAAAGACCAACCTCACTTACCACAATCGCATTTCGAGAATCATCGATCGACATTGCGCCGAGTGTCATCGTGATGGTGGGGTTGGACCATTTAAACTGGATACCTATGAAGATGTTGTGGCTCATGCTGGCATGATCGCTCAAGTTGTGGAGCAGGGCACGATGCCACCGTGGTTTGCAGCCCAACCCGATCAAGAAACAGCGCGACCAAAGCAAGTTGGATCAAAGCAGCCATCGATCTGGGCTAATGATCGTTCTTTAGGAGAGACCGAAAAAAGCGATTTACTGCAATGGCTTGAAGGAGATAAATCGGTTGGCGATGCAAGCGAAGGAATTTCCGTAGTTCAGCGCAAGGCTCAATGGACCATCGGTAAGCCGGATGAAGTCTTCGAATTCGCCGAGCCAGTGGCTATTAAGGCAACTGGAACCATGCCTTATCAAAACGTTATTGTAGAAACAAACTTGCCAGACGATAAATGGGTGCAAGCAGTCGAGATCCGTCCCAGCAATCCGTCTGTTGTCCATCATGTCCTCGTATTTGCTCTCGGCAGTGACGATCCAGAGAATGGAACGGGGGATGATGCCGCTGACGAACGAAGTGGGTATTGGGCAATCTATGTCCCTGGAAACAACTATGTTCAATATCGTCCAGGCTTTGCAAGACGCTTACCTAAAGGTGCCAAGCTTCGTTTTCAAATGCACTATACGCCCAATGGAAAAGCAACTACGGATCAAACCCAAATTGGCTTGATCTATGCGAAAGAGCCACCCAAACATGAGGTGAAGGTCGTGGGAATCGTTGACCCACGTTTGCGAATTCCACCTGGTGCTCCCAATCATCCCGCCGAAGCAACTCTGACAGTTCCTACAGAAGCAAAAATACTCGGTTATCTGCCTCACATGCATTTGCGTGGTAAGGCATGTCGCTATGAAATCACACGAGCGGATGGAACGGTCTCTACTTTGCTCGAAGTGCCTCGCTACGATTTCAACTGGCAGTTGCTCTACAGTTATTACGATCCACTCGATGTCCAGCCCGGTGACAAGATCAAATATATCGCTTGGTATGACAACAGTCCGAACAATCCAGCCAATCCTGATCCAACGAAGACGGTACGGTGGGGTGCGCAGACAGAAGACGAAATGCACTTGGGATATGTCGAGTATTATCTACCCAATGAGCAACCAGGAAGCTCACAAGCATTGCAAAATCGTAGACTTCCAGCTGGAGTTGGAAATGGGACAAACATCGAAGCGATCTTCAAACGCCTTGATCGCAACAGTGACGGTAAAGTCACTGAAGCGGAAATACCCGCCGCACAACGAGAGCGTATCCTAAAGCTCGATTCGGATGGTGATGGCGCCATTACCCTCGAAGAAGCCAAACGAATTGGACGCTAACGGAATGAAAGTTCTTTTCCTTCACGGTTGGCACAGTATTCCAGGTGGAATTAAACCGACGTATCTAGCGAAGCATGGACTTGAGGTTATCAATCCTAAACTCGACGACGACGATTTTGCAGCGGCCATTAACGCTGCTCAATTAGAGTTCAATAAGCATCGACCAGAAGTCGTTGTTGGTAGCTCTCGCGGTGGCGCTGTAGCAATGAACATTGATTCCGCCGAGGCTAGGCTGGTATTGTTATGCCCAGCCTGGAAGAGATGGGGTAATGCCAAGCAAGTCCGTGCGGGCACCATCATTCTTCACAGCCAAGCCGACGATATCATTCCCTATGACAACTCGATTGAACTCGCGAGAAATTCGAACGCCACTTTAATCGAAGTTGGACACGATCATCGCTTGGCGGACGAAGCCTCTTTGTCGGCATTGCTGTGGGCATGCGAGTTGGCTGCAACAGATGAACTGTTGCCTTTTCTGGATGACGAAACGGCAGTGCAAGCGGGGTCTAAAGCGAACGTGGGCGAGGAAGCAACTTACCTCTGCGATGCCTGTGGTGAAGAAATTGTCGTCCCCTTGGATCTAACAGAAGGATCACATCAGACGTATGTCGAGGATTGTCCCGTCTGTTGTCGGGCTAATATCATCCATGTCCATGTTGATGAACAAGGACACGCCATCGTCTATGCAGAGCCTGAGCAAAACTGACCAGCGATTTAAGTTTTTGCTTGTTTCTGGAAATTCTTGGTGCAGCCTTTAAGTTTAAAGTTAAACGAAGTATTCTGCACACAATGATCTAACGGATACTTCCCCCGTGACGGAGCAAGTGCAACCGGAACGGATACGCCGCCTGGCGTTGAAATCATAAGGCGATCAGAGAGAATGGCTTCGGGCATCCATTTCCGTTGCTATACATGCAGAAACATATCTAAGTATTCCTCTTTTCACCACAAAGGAAACCTATCTATGTCTGATACTTTTGACGCCGACGAAGAAGCACTTGGATCACAATGGTATGATGAAAAAACAATTCGAATGCAAGACATATTGGGCAAAGAGCACGATTCGGTAATGCACTCGATTATCCCTTATTCGATCGGTGGTGCATTGGATTTGTACTACTTCCCCAACGGTATTCCAGGAACGGCCATTGCGACCAAGGAACTTTGTGAACTGCCGGGACAAGGGGCCAACAATGATTGGTACGAGAATTATGAGCTGGTCATGTTCACTCGTGAGCCGATAAATTTGGAACAAGCAAATAATGTAAAACATCCCTTCGGCAAGATCCATCGTAGGCTAAATGCGATCCTGAATTGCATGGCAAGGTATAGTGAGGAAGCGACCTTAAATCCAGGTGAGACCTGCGAATTCCCTGAAGAGATGGAAGAACTAGGTGGACGTTGCCTCATTTTTGATGCGTACGAAGACCAAGAGGACGAAACACAATTTGGGTTGTTGCTAGTGATGGAAGTTTATCGCGAGGAAATGGAATTTGCCCGAAAATTGGGAAGCCAGCTGCTCATCGACTTGTTAAAATCAAAAGGACATTATCCCTATTCGGATTTGAATCGCGAAGCTGTAGTGGAAACATGAACTCTGAAGACAACCCATTCCAGCCACCGACATCAACGGCTGGCACAGCCCCGACACGATTCCGGCGCACCCGACTTCGAAATTTCTTGATTATTGCATGGCCGTTTATCTTTGGGGCCAACATGATTATTCCATTGTTATTCGGCTGGGAGTTGGTCGAGCAATCGGGTGCCATGGGAGTCATACTTGCTTCGATAATTTTGCTTGCGTTAGGGTGGCTGTTGTTTGTCGTATGGCCCGCTTTGGCATTACGACTAACGTTTGGTTCAATTTTTACCGCCTTGCTGCAGTTCTTTCCCATTGTGCACATGATCATTGGGATTATTGCGTTTGGGATAACGATTGAACTTGGACAAGCAACTGACATGAATGACCAAGTCATGCCAAAAATCACTTCGGAGTTGGGAGGATTCATTATCACCAGTATTACTGGTTGTTCGTTGCTATTGTTTGCAACGGGTATTGGTACCTTGTTTTTTTTCATTTTCCGATGGCATGAACCGTTAGTTGGTAACGACACAACGATTGCGTTTGCCCCTGACATCCAAGCGTCAAAGGAATCTTTATGATCGAAATCGAAACACAAATTCGCTGGGACCGCAATGGAGCCACATTCACTGATAACTGCTATTCGCGAGCTCATGATTGGACATTCGATGGAGGTGCAAGCGTAAGAGCCTCATCATCACCGCACATTGTGCCGCTGCCGTATTCTGATCCGACGGCAATAGATCCGGAGGAGGCCTTCATCGCTGCGATTTCGAGCTGTCACATGCTTTGGTTTCTATTCTTCGCAGCTAAAGAAAAATGGACGGTCAACTCGTACCATGATGCGGCTATCGGCACGATGGCAAAAAATGAAGCTGGAAAATTGGTCATATCCAAAGTCGAACTTCGTCCACAGATCGAATGGGAGAGTCAATCGGTACCATCTCCATTGGATATTGCTCGGCTACATGAGCGGGCACATGCAGAGTGCTTTATCGCCAACTCGATAAAAACGGAAGTTACGGTTTCCAATTCCGCTACAGCTTAACTTTTTTGTTTCCATTGTTTGCCAGCGTCGTTGGGACGCTTCGATTCAGCCGTGAACAACATCAGCCACTCATTTTGTGCTGCTTCTATCACGAGAACATTGATTCTTGCACAAATACACCAGTGGTTTAGATTCTGATCGAGTTGCGCTAGTATCTTCTATGTAAAAGACAGCTATTAAGCCCGTTAGATGAGGAAAAAGATTGGCAGTATTGTGGCAGCTTTTTGGATAATTGGAACGCTTTTCGGTCGATAGAAAAGAAACCAACGGCTATCATGCGCAAACTTGCTCACACACTCTATGGTAGCTCGTTGCAGCGATACAATTGATGCCCATCTCCGTCAAGACTCTATGGGAGGTCATCCAGTGCCTATCACGATGAACGACCTGACGATCAGTCTTCAGGGTATCGACACGTCAACACTTCTCAGCGAATGGGAATGGGCGATGAGCGAGCCCATGACTCCGATTCTTCTGACAGCTCTCGGTGATGTGTTTACACAAGGCGATTCGAAAGCCGTATATTTCTTGGACACAAACCAAGGAACCATTGTGATAGTGGCTGAGAACGGTGATCAATTCCAGAACATGCTTCGCGATCCGCGGTTCGTCACGGAGAAGATGTTGCCTGCACGTATCCTCCAGTTACGAAAGGCAGGAATCGAACTTGGCCCAAGTGAAGTCTATAGTCACTCACATCCGTTGGTACTCGGTGGCGAGGATACTAATGAGAACGTAGCCCCAACGAATATCGCTGTGCATTTGAGCCTTTACGGTCAGATCCATCGACAGATCAAAGACTTACCAGAGGGAACAGAGATCACCGACATTCAAATCGAGTGATATGGCACAAGGTGATTCGAAGTAGGCGACAAGATTTTGTGCGACGAACTGTTGCGTGAGAAATGGTCTACAGATTTCGTCGGGGTGGTAAGGCGGCCGTCGATGCGAGCAATCCCCCGACCAAAGCGATTGCAACCATCAACATGGAAAAAGCAAAATCAATCCCGGCCACAGTTTCGCGATTCACCAGTGCGGTAAAACTTCTATAGCCCAGTGATCCGGGCACAAGGATAAGCATACTTGGATTGAGCGGTATAAGGGCAGGGCGGTTATAGATTCGAGCGTACAAGTTTGAACCACAGCCGACTGCAAACGCACCTAAGAAAGAACCGAATTCTCCACCGGCAGCCTTCGCGCCGAAATAGGAAGCAGTGAAGCCAATGATACTAACGCAGAAGATGACCGGCCATTGACGAGTTCGAGCGCGAAACAGAACTGCGAATGCGGCTGGGGCTGCGAATACAGCCAACCACCAAGCCCAATAGGGAAGTGGCCAGAGTATTTCGGGGGGAATATCACGCCAGCTCCCGAACAAACGCCAAGCAAGGGCAACGCCTACGACCAAGGTAAGTAGTTTCGTGATCGCACCGGCAGTTCGCGCAACCCCAGCTGACAAATGCCCCATGGCTAATTCGGTCAAAGCGACCGTCAGTTGCAATCCAGGTAACAGAATCACCACAGAGGCTAATGTTGCCAGACGGTCATCGAGTGGCGCCACATACTCCGCAATAAACAACGAAACGGTCGCCGCAAAAAATCCAGCTAGCGGTGCGAAGAGACCATTGTCGCCCCCGAGTTTAGGCAGCAATGGTTCCACCATTGCCAAGAACAAACCGAGACTCAGAGCGACCAACACTTCGACCGCTCCTGCGCCAAACAAAACCGCCACAACACCACAAGCCACACTGCAAGCGGCGGAAGTTGCCAACCAACCATAAGGTGGAGGAGCAGCCGCGACCGATTCCATGCGAGCTAAGGCGGTGGTTAAATCGAGCCGGCGCGCTTCGACATCTTCCAAGATTTCATCGAATTCTATCAGCTTGCTTGCGTCTACTTCACCCGCATCCACGCGACGCAGCAAGGTCCGTTCTTGATCGCCAGTTCCAAACGAAACCAACAATGCGGTGGGAGTATAAAGATAAACACTCGGTGTGGCGAGCGTATTTGAGAATTCGACCATCACCCGTTCAAGTCGATGCGAGGGCGTACCGTATCGGTGCAATAATTCAGCAGTACGGATCAAGAATGCCTGGCGTTGACGCTCAGGTATTTTTAACCAATAGTCATCGAAAGCAGGAATGGTTGGAGAAGATTCCATAATAAAACGCTAAGTTAGCCCCAACCCCAAGGTTGGAGACCTAGCCCAATTGGCTTATTGCATAGTGTGTGTGCTGCATCGCCCGTTGCACAGCAAAGCCGTCTCCCTGCGAGGCAAAAGCAAAGTAGAAATCAAAATGGCCAACCTGGGAAGCGGGACCGTTGCGAATTCTGCTTTCCTACGGTCAAAACCGAAGTAGGAGCCTACCGATGGTTTGGCAAAATGGGTGTTTTGCTGTCAAATAGAAGCACACGAAAGCGACAGACGAACAGGAAAGCTATTTGGGAAATCGGGCAGCCCAAGCTAAACTGCAGCAATGCGGAAGATCGAGAACTCTGCCAGAGAAAGGAGCGGATTCGGTGTCACAGGAATGGAATGAAGAGACGGCTTACACGGAGACGTGGAACACGATTACGCATGGTGGCGGCTTTTTGTTGAGTTTGCCCGCTGTTATGGCGATGGTGTGGTTAGCAGATCAAAAGCATCCTGAGTTAACGTGGGTTTGTTTGGCCTATGGCGCAAGTTTGTCCGCCGTTTATCTCTTCTCGACGCTGTCTCATGCAGTGAGAAATACAGAACTGCGGGCGCGAATGCGCGCCTGGGATCAAGGTGTTATTTTCCTGTTAATTGCGGGGACTTATGCTCCATTCATTTATGGATACACCGAAGGTTGGGTGCGAATTGCCACTATGGTGGGTGTGTGGACGTTAGCTGGCCTTGGTTTTTATTCCAAGGTCATTGCCAAACATCGTATCAACACGATGGTGCCGACGTTCTATCTGCTGTTAGGGTGGGGCCCGGCGATGGTGCTCTTTCCAAATGTTCCCTGGGCTTGTTTTGGTTCGATGGCGACTGGCGGCCTTTTGTATACTATCGGCACAATTTTTTTACATCATGACCATCGCTCCTGGTACTTTCATCCGGTCTGGCATGTTATGGTGATTCTGGCTAGTGCCTGCCACTACTTTGCCATCCTCTTCTTCATCGTGATTTAAGCCCACCTTGTACCTAGGAGTGAGTCCTGTGCTCGCGCAACTCTCCTCAGCCACTCTTCGCAACATCGCTTGTTACCTAATACACACTTCACTTTTTGCTGCGACGACGTTTGTCGCTGCGATCGTTTTATGCGCACATTGCTCGGCTGAATCGCCCATGACTTCTCAGCCACAAGAGTCACGCCCCAACATTGTTCTCTTTTTTGCCGATGACCTAGGTGTTCACGACTTGGGATGTTACGGCAGAGAGGAGCATAAGACACCTCGCCTAGATCGTTTAGCTCAAGAAGGCATACGCTTTACTTGCACTTACACCGCTCAACCGATTTGTTCTCCCTCTCGGGCCGGATTGATGACGGGTCTTTATCCAGCTCGACTGCAATTGACTAACTTTCTCAACGGTCGCGCCGATGCGAACTCGCAGAAGATGTTACAGCCCATTATTCAAGGCCAATTGCCGCTCGAAGAAGTCACGATTGCCGAATTGCTTAAGCAATCGGGCTATAGGACAGGCCTCTTTGGAAAATGGCATTTGGGCAATGGTCGTTTTGGTCCACAAGCCCAGGGTTTTGATGTCGTCGTGACTCCAAAAGCCAATACGACCCCATCTACAACAGAAGGTGGCAAAGGTGAGTATGAGATCACTGCGGCTGTAGAGAAGTTTATTGAGGAGAATCGTTCTTCGCCTTTTTTCTGCTATATCCCACACAATACACCGCACATTCCATTGGCGGCCAAAGAAGAGTTAGTCGAAAAATACAAAGACACTTTTCATCCTACCTATGCCGCGATGATGGAGACGATGGACGATTCGGTGGGTCGAGTGCTCGACAAACTTGAATCGCTGGGGCTCTCCGAAAACACCATCGTCATTTTCACCAGTGACAATGGTGGCTTACATGTTCTCGAATTTCCTGGTACACCGGCAACTCATTGTGGTCCCTATCGCGCTGGTAAGGGATATCTCTATGAAGGAGGTTTGCGTGAACCGTTGATTGTGCGTTGGCCGAGCAAGATCAAACCTGCTCAAGTAAATGACACCCCCGTCTCCTTGCTTGATCTTGCACCTACATTACTGAGTGCAGCAGGTCTTGACCCAGCAAAAGTTACCGGGCCACTCGATGGCGTCAATATGCTGCCACTCTTGACGGGCGAAAAGGCTCAACAGGATCGAACTTTCTATTGGCACTTTCCGAACTACACCAACCAAGGTGGGCGTCCAGCATCAGCGCTGCGACAAGGAAAGTGGAAGCTGGTAGAGCAATTGGAAGATAACTCGCTGGAACTTTATGACTTGGAAAGTGATATCGGCGAAACTCGCAACATCTCTGCTGAAAACGCGGAAATCACACAGAAACTCGCGGCCGAATTGACACGTTGGCGTAAACAGGTTGGTGGGCAAGCACTGCAACCCAACCCCAACTTTGATTCCAGTCTTCATCAGGCCCTCTATGTGGATAAAGATCCTTCAAAGTGGGCAGCCAAGTCGACGGCCGCAGCATCGGCCGAGGGTTGGCAAGATTGGCGCAAATCAATGAACCAAGCTGTCGCTGGCAAGAAGCCGCTGGTAACACCGGCGGAGGGCGAAATACGATTGCAAGCGAGTGAAGCTCGAGTGCATGGTACTCGCTTACGCTACGAGCCAGAGCCCTACAAAAATGTGCTTGGCTATTGGACCGAAGTAGGTGACTGGGCGGATTGGGATCTGACCATTGCCGAAGCGGGCCAATATGAGATCGAAGTTCAACAAGGCTGTGGCAGCGGGGGTGGCTCAGAAGTTGATATTCGAGTTGGTGACAAGACTGTATCTTTTGTTGTCCAAGATACGGGGCATTTTCAAAAGATGATTCTGATAACTCTAGATGTTGGTGAACTCCCGGCAGGTCAGACCACACTGGAGATTCGTCCTAAGTCGAAGAAGGGCGTGGCAATTATGGACATTCGCCGAATCGTCGTTCGCAAGAAAGTGAATCGCGAAACTTAGGATACTCGAGCTATATAGGCCTCTTGGACCTTGTGGCGACGAACTTTTCGAACCACGATCCTGAGGCCTAATTTTTCAACAGCCTCGCCCCCTTTTAATTCTCCCTGGGCTTTTAGTTCTGCGCATAACCACTCATTGATATTCTTCGCGCGAGGATGATTGGCAATTCGACGTAGGTCCATGTGCGTGACATTGTGAAACTTTTCCAACGTCAAACCACCACCGACAATCCAGTTTTTTTCGGTTCCGCTGATATGGAAAGGCAAGCGGTCGTATTCGTCACCGATTTCGCCGACGAGTTCTTCCAAGATATCTTCCAGCGTGACCATGCCGAGTATCTTGTTCCCCTCGCCACGCACCAACGCGATATGCGTATGCTCACGCATCAGTTGCTCTAAACATGAAGCAACAGGCAGGGATTCGTTAAACGAAGGGAGTGGTCTCAAGATAGAGAGCACAGAAGCTTTTTGCGAATTGAGATGTAGAGCGGCGATTATGTCCTTTACGTTGACATAGCCGATGATCGATTGAGGATTATCCTTGCTCGAAACCACTGGAAAGCGTGTATGCATATCCATATGCGCGCGAATCAAATGATCCGAAAGCGATCCCATCACATCGAGAGTGGTAATATCTTCGACACCCAGCATAATATCGCGTACGGGTCGTGAAGGCATCTCGGTTGCGTTTTGTATAATTCGCTCTTCTTGCTGGCTGATCACACGTGAGGCACGGGCAAGCGCCGCGATGCCGCGCAACTCCTGCAATTGAGCTAACTCTTGCTCAGATCCGCTTTCACCTTTCGACGTTTTATGACGCTCACCAAGGGACATAATCCCCATTACGATTGCTTCAAAGAGCCACACAGCAGGCCACACACTAAAGAGAAACCACCGCATGGGCGTAGATAGCTTCAAGCAAACCCATTCTGCGTTTCGCAAAGCAAAAACTTTGGGTATCAGTTCACCAGCGATAATGGTGACCACGGTCAATGGCAATACAACGGTTATGATTGCGAGAACTTCCGCGAACCGATCGGATAAACCGAAGGCTTGAACAAGTAGGGGGGCGAGTTTCTCTTCGGCACTTGCTCCACCGACAGCAGCAGCGATAGCCCCAACGAGGGTGATGCCGAGTTGTACCACGGCAAGGCTTGCTTCCATGTTTTCCTTCATGTACAGAGCTGCCCCTGCGCCAGCGATTTGACGCTCGCAGAGTTGCTTCAATTTTCCGACAGAAATTGAAGCCAGGGCAATTTCATACCCCGCGAATACGCTATTTACGGCGACCATCACGAACATGACGGCCAGTTCAAAACCATACATGAAGAATACTCAAGTTCAATAAGGCCCTAGGATCGCTATCACCGATACAACCGGAGTCAACAGCGCGGACTATGGCCTTTGCAAGATGCAATTGGTTTATCGTAGCATTTAGTTAGCGGCCGGAGAAAAATCCTTGGCGATGGAGAAAACCGGGAAGGGCCAAGTCTTAAATGTGAAAAGGGCCAAGGCTTCACAAATGTCCAACGCTAACGCCCAGCCCCTCCAAATTGGGCTGTTTCTCCAGGGAATTTGGCCGACTTGTCACCTTTTCCCCTTAGGGATACGATCAAGAGTTGTCAAAAATTCCCGCATCCTTCTAGAATTTTTTTCCGTCGCTGGACGCTGTTAATAGGGATCTCTCCAATGAAGTACTTGTGTAACGACAAATTGGTCATTCTGGGCGCTGGTGGAATGATCGGCTCCAATCTAATGCAATCCGCCTTGACCATGGGTTTGACGCCCAATGTATGCGGTTATGACCCGTTTGAGCCAGGCCTCAAAGGTGCTGCTGAAGAAATGTATCACTGTGCCTTTCCAGGGGCACGCGTTACTTGGACGACCGACATCAAAGAGGCTTTGACCGGTGCCAAGTATGTCATCTCATCCGGTGGTGCACCTCGTAAAGATGGCATGACACGCGAAGATCTACTTCGAGGCAACGCCGAAATCGCGGCTCAACTGGGCAAAGACCTCCGAGCTTACTGCCCAGATGTTAAATTTGTGGTCATCATCTTCAATCCAGCCGACATCACCGGCTTGATCGCTTTGGTACATTCCGGTTTGGCACCAGAGAAGATCAGCACCCTGGCTGCTCTCGATAGCACACGATTACAAACCGCTTTGGCACAACACTTCAAAGTTCCGCAAGATGAAGTTACCGGCTGCCGAACCTACGGTGGTCACGGCGAACAGATGGCCGTCTTTGCTTCCACGACGAAAATCTCGGGCAAGCCATTAAACGAGCTAATCGGTACCGACAAACTGACCAACGAACAATGGACAGCTCTGAAGGGCCATGTGGTTCAAGGGGGCAAGGCCATCATTCAGTTGCGTGGTCGCTCGTCCTTCCAAAGTCCGTCGCATCAATCTGTAGCTATGGTTCGAGCTGTTATGGGTGGCGATGAATTTGCGTGGCCAAGCGGTTCCTATGTGAACTCCGGCGAATTCAAGCATATCTTGATGGCGATGGAAACCACTTTGGATGGTAAGGGTGTTCATTACAAGATGCCTACTGGTACCGAAGCTGAAATGCAAGAGCTGCGTGTATCCTATGGCCACCTCTGCAAGTTGCGTGATGAAGTGATCGGCTTCGGATTGCTTCCACCAACCGATCAGTGGAGCAGTGTGAACAAGAATCTGTAAGCTCTTGGATAGCTCACAAAGTTAGATGACAACGCCAAGGCTGTTGCGGATCCCGCAACAGCCTTTTTTGCTATCCCTAATTACAAGGCTCTCCCCCTCATTATCCTGCACATCTTCGTTCGAAAAAACTTTTGTCACTCACGGGGATTACGTTTGGCCTCCGATGGCCTTGAGCCAGCCGGACGGTGACTTTACCACCAAGCAAAGGCCATCTTTACGATCATTTCTACAATTCAATGCGAACCTGCAGACTTGAAAATGCCGTTGCTGAGTGAGATAGCCAGTGACTCATACGGATGCCGAGCCAATCCCGACGGAAACAGAGATTGAACGCACCGTCCCTTGCTCAATACAATTCAGTTTTGGCGTGACGACTTCGATTCCATAGAAGATGTGTAGGATAGCGAGAGCTCCGACTTGTAACGCGCTGCGCGAGACAACCTCGATCCTAACCCTCAACTCTCTGATAGCGAGTTTCCACCGCTAAAGCTTCCGTTCCGTCCGGGGTTACGTTGAAGGCTTGCAAAACCAAATGTTCGGCATCATCTAAGCGGAAAACGGTGCGCCAGCCCCAGCGCGGGTGTCCATTACCCACATCATATTCACCTGAGACGGAGAATCCATTTTCCGCACTCGTTCCGGTCGAGTGCATAATCGCATAGTTCATATGGAAACTATCGAACCACGCAATCTCGAACTTATGGGCGACCGTGTTATAGACAATCCATTCAATACCCGTCCGCGGCTTACCTTGAATTGCTCCTCGATACTCATGCTTCAGCATCCGACTTCCCAAAAGCGGCGAAATTGCTCCTTCGACTTCCGAAACATCTGCTAGAACTCCAGGCTCGAACCAAGTGGAACATTCGCCTTTCCATTTACCTACTAACGCCGCCAAGAATTGCTGTGGGTCCATTAGAAGACTCAAATCCAAAAAGAGTACGAATAGTTCATTGCAACTCTCTTATTGGAACTCAACTAAAACGACCGTTCAATAAAATTCTAGTATTAATCCATGATCATCTTTTCCACTCGTTAAGTGCTTCCGCACTTGTAACGAAAACTCGCCGATGCACTCTTATCGCTGTCGATACCATTTCGCGATCGTGCGATTAGGAACGCCGAGGTGATAAGCAAGCAAGCAGAGTTGATTGACTAGGGTAGTTCGCATGATTCCCTTCTTTTGCCAGCGACGTGCGGAGGTTGTGACAGCGCACGGCATCTGTAACAGCCGACCATGCCGTTGCACTCGTCGTATAAACTCATAATCCTCCATGATGTCGAGTTTCTTAAAGCCGCCAAGCTGGTAAAAGAGCTCAGCTTTGACAATAAGTGCTTGATCTCCGTAAGGCAACTTCAGCCATTTGGAACGAATATCGACCAGGCTTTCTAGCCACCGATATTTCCCCGCTGCATCGTCGATGCTGAGCCTGTATGCGCCTGCGACAGCCCCTTGAGTAAGAATCGTCTTCCAAGCGTCAAGATAATCCTCTGGTAACCGAGTATCAGCATGTAGGAACATCAAGCTGTCTCCAGTGGCGATCGCAGCCGCAGCGTTCTGTTGTGCAGCGCGCCCGCGTTGCTTCACTTCAATCACCCGACAGCCCCACTCGCGAGCGATCTCACATGTCTCATCGGTACTACCACCATCTGCCAATAGAATTTCCAACTGCCGATGTGGCCACCCAATACTCTCCAACGTTGCCCGAAGACTCTTTTCTTCATTCAGCGCCGGTATGATAACCGACAACGTATCAGCGGCAGGCCGAAATCGTTCGGAACGAAATGCGTGAACCTCTTGAAGTTTGCGCAACACAAGCAAATCTTCCGGGTAGTCAACGTCCGCCAATGGCTCCAGTTGATGGAAACGCAGTTGATTCTCTTCGAGTTTTCTCAACGTTTGCTCAAAAACTTTATCTGTGCTCCATTCAACTTCTGAAAATAGAGAGCGATGCGGGTATTTCATACCGATGAGATAGTAGCCACCATCATCCGCTGGCCCAATAACGACATCGCTCGTTTCCAACGCATCGAAGGCCTTCCTGAGGTGAGTCGCTTGGAGCAATGGCGCATCGGTACCAATGACAACCACCTTCTTGCCTCCTCTTTGCAACGATTCCTCGATAGCCGAAGCCATCTTACTTCCCAAGTCACCATCGCTTTGGGGAAGGTAGTTCCAGGAATGCCCCAAACAGGCTTGCATCTCTTGGCTGCTACCACCGGTAAAGTAGATCGTCACCCGACATCCGCAACTGGCTCGCAGCTTTTCAACTTGCTCAAGTGTGTAGGTAACAAGCTGCCGATAAACTTCAGTTGCCCCCGAGGCACCCAAGGCTGGAATAAGCCGAGTCTTATTCTTCCCATCCGCAGGCAGGCGAGCAAAGACGATCAATGTACTAGCGTGCTGTTCCGTCATGAATGTCTCGAAGCAAGTGACTAGACCATCACAAAGAAAATACGTGACCGCTTGCCCGCAGCTTTATGGCGATCGTGGGGTTAGCTGACTAGGTCAAACTACCGGTACAACTGGAACCGCAGCCTGCTGTGCAGCCGAAGCAATGATTGTCGGTTGCAATCGGAAGCCCAATCAAATCTTGCTCCTGAACATTGGATATATGCAAACGCTGAGCCGAACCTGGAATAGGTAAATCGAGCATTTGATTAAAGTCGCAATCATAAAGATAACCGTTCCAATCTACGGATATCAAGGCTCGGCACATCAAGCCATCTAATGTGTTGGCATTAAAATGTGTCAAGAGTTTATGCATGTACTCGGCGTATTTCTGTCGCCGAATCAGATCCTCTAAGTATCGACTGACCGGCATATTGGTGATGGTGAATAAACGATTGAACCTTATCCCATATCGCGTCAGAAGTTGCTCACGATAATCACTTTCAAGTTTGGCTTGATCTGGTGGCAAGCCGGTACCTACTGGATTGTAAACGAGATTGAGCTGCAAAAGAGAGTTATCTTGAGCGTATCCCAATTCATTTAAAATTTTGATCGCTTGAATCGATTTTTGAAAAACACCATCACCACGTTGTGCGTCGCAATTAGACTCCAGATAGCACGGTAGACTGGCGATGATTTGAACTTGATGATCTGCCAGAAACTGTGGTAGATCGGTAAAGCCATTGGCCAGCAGTATGGTTAAATTACAGCGATCGATAACTTCTTTATTTAGGGTACGAGCGGCTTCAACTAACATCCGAAAATGGGGATTCATTTCCGGAGCGCCTCCGGTGATATCAAGAGTCTGGAC
>JBILTA010000768.1:0-2695 GCA_044371785.1 Pirellulaceae bacterium
TTGGCTGCGATATCGAAACCTCACTGGAAAGCTTACTGGCTCGCCCCGATATCGATGCGATCACCATTTGTACCGCCAGTGGTGCGCACATGGAACCGGCCATAGCAGCGGCCAAAGCGGGCAAACACGTCATTGTAGAAAAGCCTCTCGAAGTCACGCTGAAACGCTGTGACAAGATCATTGAGGCGTGTCGCGAGAACAAGGTTCAATTGGTAACCATCTTCCCGTCGCGTTTTCATCACTCGGCCCAATTGCTCAAAAAGGCTGTCGATCAGAATCGATTCGGTCGTCTGGTGCTGGGCGATGCCTATGTAAAATGGTTTCGCACGCAACAATACTATGATAGTGGTGCCTGGCGCGGTACATGGAAACTCGACGGTGGTGGTGCTTTGATGAATCAAGCCATTCACAGCGTTGATCTCCTGCTGTGGCTGATGGGTCCCGTTGTTGAAGTCAGTGCTTACACCGATATGCTGGCCCACGAACGGATTGAAGTAGAAGATGTCGCCGTTGCCACACTTCGTTTTGCCAGCGGTGCCGTTGGAGTGATTGAAGCCTCCACAGCTGCATTTCCAGGTGCATTGAAAAAAATCGAAATCAGTGGGTCGCAAGGCTCAGCCGTTCTTGAAGAAGAAAACATCATTCGTTGGGAGTTTGCCAAACCGACTGCCAAAGATCAACAGATTCGCGATGAGATGGCGTCACGCACTACAACGGGTGGCGGGGCAGGGGATCCAGCAGCGATTGGTCATCATGCGCATCGCGAGTTACTCAAAGATTTTATTTCCGCACTCAAATCGGGACGTCCACCGATGATCGACGGGGCCGAAGGTCGCCGCTCGGTCGAACTCATTTTGGCCATTTACAAATCGGCTCAAACCGGCAAACCCGTAAAACTACCGCTGGCATCTGATCCGATCCTTAAATCGAAATCGAAATAGTCCACTCCTTCCAATATCGTTTTTTGCTGAGAGCTTACGGAGAAATCATGCTCGCTAAAGATATCAAGACGGGTGTCGTCGTTGTATTCGAAGACAACCCGGTGATGATCGAAAACCTCCACGTGCAAACACCTTCCGCTCGTGGTGCCGCAACCTTGTACAAATATCGCGCTCGTAACTTAATCACCCGCAACAAAATTGATTTCGTTTTGAAAGGAACCGATTCGTTGCCAGAAGCTGACTTTGCCAAACGCATTGTCAAATTGATGTACCGCGATCCAACACATTTACACCTGATGGATGTTGAGAACTATGACCAATTCCAATTGGCCATGGAAGATGCTCCCGACCAAGTCCCCTACGTAACCGAGAGCTTGGAAGGAATGTACGCCTTGATCTATGAAGATCGTTGCGTCGGTTTACAACTCCCAAGTGCTGTTGATTTAGATATTGCGGAATGCGACCCTGCCGTGCGCGGTAACTCCGCCACCGCTCGCACCAAAACAGCCAAACTTGAAACGGGCTTAGAAATCAAAGTCCCTGAATACATCGAACAAGGGGAACGAGTTCGCGTCAATACACTCACCGGCGAGTTTGTATCGCGGGCCTAAAGAAGGGCGCGTTGCAGATGCAGATAAGCAGGTACCAAAGGATAAGGCACCTGCTTCCCTATTTCATTCCAAAGGATGGGTCAGAACATGAAACGGAACATGAGCTCGCGAGCAAATCTCGTTTGGGGAATTAGCTCGATCATGTGGCTATTATCTGCATCCACCAGCTGGGCTCAGCAACCTCCCTCCTCAGCCCGCAATCCACTTCGCTCTGCAGATAGCGATTCCCTGTCTAACATCGCAAGTAGTAAACCTACGACAGCTGTTAATGACACTGATGCAATTGTTGTGTGCCCAAAAGCTTGGCAAACAGAACTAAAGCCGTGGCTCACACACCGAGAACAACAGGGACTTAGCCTATCGCTGCTCGATACAACTGCCACACGCGACGAATTGAAACAAAAGATCCAAACGATCGCTGCAGCCAATCCGCAACGTCTCAAGTATTTGTTATTGGTAGGTGATGTAGCCAGTACAGAGGTTGTTGCCTCTGGAGACCTAAGCAAGACCATCCCAACCTATTACATTGACTCCACAGCAATGGTGCGTTTTGGAAGCGAGTCCCACATCGCAACCGACAACCCTTATGCAGACTTAAACAACGATGGCTTGCCTGAATTAGCGGTCGGCCGTATTCCATGCGATAATGAACGTGAACTCCGCTCCTGGGTCGAGCGGCTCATCGAACACGAACAACACAATGACTTTTCGGAATGGCGACGACGAGTTCATGTGGTCGCCGGCGTGGGTGGATTCGGTGTCCTGATTGACTCAGCCGTCGAAATGACCGCCAAACAATTTCTGAGCCAAGGAATTCCGCACGGTTATTCCATATCACTAACCCAAGCGAGTCCCGCCAGTCCTTATTGTCCACCTCCATCAGAGTTTGCCAACACAACCATCAATCGGTTTAACGAAGGCGGCCTGTTCTGGATCTATATGGGACATGGCAACATTCGCCACCTCGACTTTATTCGCGACGAAGATCGTTGGCACTGCATCATGGATGAACAATGCCTTCATCAGATTCAACCCGGCCCCAAGTCCCCAATCGCCGTGTTCCTTGCATGTTACACAGGCGCCTTTGACGCCAAAGAAGATTCGATTGCCGAGCGGTTAATCAAACAACCGAATGGACCGGTG